>JAFDYC010000051.1 GCA_018267625.1 Bacteroidota bacterium | reverse complement strand
AATAGCTGTTATCTAAATATGAGCCGCAGCAAACCTAAAGGACGCAACAAAAGCTCCATCAGGGCGCTGATGCTGACTACCAAAAATGCTCAGGCATAAAAGAGGCTGCCCTTTTGAGACAGCCTCCTCTGGTACGGGTGCCTGCTGGCTATTTTACGCTCACCAAGGTGATTTTAAAATTCAGCGAATGGCCTGCTAAAGGATGGTTCGCATCGAGAATGACATGTTCATCATTGGCGCTGGCCACCACCACGGGAATAACGTGGCCATCATCATCACTTACATGTAACTCCACGCCTGCTTCCGGTTCAATATCTGCGGGGAATTCACTGCGGGGCACGCTGATGAGTGCTTCCTGATTCCTCTGGCCATAGGCCTCATCCACGGGGATGTGAACCATTTTGGTTTCTCCAACATTCATTTCCCGAACGGCCTTGTCGAAGCCTTCGATGACCTGCCCGCTCCCAACAACAAATTCGAGCGGCTGACGTCCTTCGGAGCTGTCAAATACTTCGCCATCATTGAGGGTGCCGGTGTAATGGACGGCTACGGTTTGTCCTGCTGCTAATGCCATAAAAGCTAATTTGAATGTGTGATTTTTTTGAAGCCGTGAAGGTAAGGGCTTAGCCGCTGCGCAGCATTTATCTTTAGCGCTTCATGTGCCTTCGTATTCTTTGCCTGCTGCTCTTTTTTGCTGTAGGTGCCCAGGCTGCTCCCAACTTAAAAATATTACCCGGCGCTTCACGGATGGATCAATACCTGCCTCTGTTGCAGGGCCGGCGTGTAGCATTGCTCATCAACCAGACTTCCCGTGTGGAGGGTCGTTTGCTCTCAGATACACTCCGACGCCGAGGTATAGACATCGTCAAAATATTCACTCCCGAACATGGTTTTCAGGGCACAGCAGATGCGGGTGCTTCCGTAGGAGATAGCCGTGATTTGGCTACCGGAGTGCCGGTAATTTCTCTGTATGGAAGCAATAAAATGCCTACGGAAGAACAACTCAATGATGTGGACTGGGTCGTGTATGATGTTCAGGATGTAGGCGCTCGTTTCTATACCTATATCTCTACGCTGCAATACCTGATGGAAGCCTGTGCTGCGTATAATAAACCACTGCTGCTCCTGGACCGCCCGAACCCGAATGGGAATTATGTGGACGGCCCGGTGCTGGATACTTCCCTTCGCTCTTTTGTGGGCATGCAACCCATCCCCATTGTGTATGGAATGACCCCGGGGGAATATGCCCGGATGCTGGTAGGCGAGCGCTGGTTCCCCGGTGCCGAAAACCTACGCTTAGAAGTGATTCCCTGCTTCCGTTATAGCCATCGTTCCAGCTATGAACTGCCCGTGCCTCCCTCGCCCAATCTGCGCAGCATGGAAGCTATCTATCTCTATCCCACGCTCTGCCTCTTTGAAGGCACCAGCATTTCGGTAGGGCGGGGCACAGATAAGCCTTTTGAACAATGGGGTAGCCCGGCATTGAAAGGAACGTTTTCGTACACTTTCAAACCCCGTTCATTGGAAGGGGCTACCCATCCGCCGCATGAGGGCAAGACTTGCTATGGACGAAAAGCTACGGAGGAAGATGTGCTAGCTGCCCGAAAGGGACTTCGGATCGAATGGATATTGGAAATGCTTCAGGCCCTTCCGGAAAAGGAGCGATGGACGAACGGCAATTTCTTTGAGAAGCTATATGGCAGGAATGATTTTGAAAAAAACGGTAAGCTTCCTGATGCGGCTTCTCTGCGCGCGTCCTGGCAACCGGGCTTGCAAGCTTTTAAGCGTATCCGCGCCAAATACCTCATCTACCCGGATTTTGAGTAGCGCATGTTTGTAACGATTTACGACTTCTTTGCGCCCCGACGCGGATGGGCCTTGTTGATTTTCGGGCTGAGTTTTGCGCTAGCCATTGTCCTGGCATGCCGGCTGCGCTTTGCTGAGGATATCAACAGCATGCTGCCGCAAAGTCCCGAGCTGAAAGCCATGAACAATGTCATGGCACGGACGCAAGCCGGAGGACAGCTCGTCTTTCTGGCCAGCCTGAAATCTAAAGAGCCAAATCAGGACAGCCTCATTGAACTGGTGAATGCGTATGCACAGGGGCTGCAACAACATTGTGCCCAATGGATAGACACCATTCGCCTGCAGGCCGGCAGTGGTGTAGAAGAAGAGCTGGCGAGCATCTTTATGAATCGGATGCCGTTATTGCTTACGCCCGCAGATTACCGGCTGCTCGATACCCTAACCCGCCCGGAACGAATCCAGCAGACCTTGGCTGAAAATAAAAAGGTGTTGATGTCGCCGGCGGGTATTGTGTACAAAAGGCTAGTGGCCTCCGACCCACTGGGCTTGTCGCGCAACCTCTGGAGCCGCTTGTCCGAGCTGCGATTCGACCCGGGCTTTGAGGTGTATGAAGGCTATATCTTTTCTACGAATGGCCTCCAACTCAGCTTCTTCGTCAGACCCCGCTATGATGCTTCCCAAACGGGGAAGAACAGCCGTTTCATGGCACAGCTCAATGCGTACTCTGATTCGTTCGCAAAGAGTCATCCCCAATTTCAGTTTAGTTATTTCGGCGCTGCAGCCGTAGCGGCAGGTAATGCCACGCAAATGAGGACCGATACCCTGGTCACTCTGTCTGTTACCGTGCTGTTGCTGATGGTGCTCAGCCTCTATTATTTCCGCCGAAAAAGAACACCCCTACTGCTCTTGTTGCCCGTGGCATATGGTGCGGCAATAGGGCTTGCAGTGATGTACCTGGTGCAAGGCAGCATGTCTGTTATTGCGTTGGGTGCCGGAGCTATAGTGATGGGCATAGCCATTGATTATTCCATCCATTTTTTGTCGCATCGAAGGCATTCGGGCGACTTGCGCGAAAGCATCCGTGAGTTGCAAATGCCCCTCACGGTAGGTTCCTTCACCACTATTGCGGCCTTTCTGTCGCTGCGTTTTGTACAACTTCCTTTGCTGCGCGACCTGGGCCTTTTTGCCGCAGTAGCACTCATTGGAGCTGCAGTTTGCACGCTTGTTTTCCTTCCTCATTTTCCCTTAGGAGCTATTCCTCCTTCCCGGGGCCGGAAGACCATTTTTGACCGTCTGGCGCGCATCCAACTGGCAAAGAGCAAACCCCTGCTTTGGGGCATTGTGTTGCTCACGCCCCTGATGGCCTGGTTTGGTTTTCGGGTGCAGTTTGATGACAACCTGATGCACCTCAATTACCTCTCTCCCCGGCTCGAACAAGCACAGCAGGAGTTGAGTAAGGCTTCGGCATACGCGCTATCCTCAGTGTTTGTCATTACGACGGGTACCACAGATGATGCTGCTTTGCAGGAATTAGAAAAGGCAGGCCCATTAATTGATTCACTACGACATGCAGGGGCCATCCGGGCAGCTTCCAACCCTACGATGCTACTGCCTTCAGAGGCAACGCAAAATCAACGCGTCGCACGCTGGATCACTTATTGGAGCCTGGCAAAACGTGATTCCGTGATGAAGGCTATCCGTTTGGCGGCACAAGAAGAAGGCTACTCCGCCCATGCATTTGATGCCTTTGAAGCCAGCCTGAGCAGCCCGCCAGTTTCCTTCGACAGCTCTGAGCTGAATTTGCTGAAAGGATTATTTCCTGGGGGCTTTGCCCAGGGCGATGCCGGCCAGCACCACGCTATTGCTGCGCTGAAAGTGCCCGCCAGCCACCGGGCCGAAGTGTTTCGGATTTTTCACCAGAAACTACCGGAGCTGAGCGTGCATGACCGACAGCAAGGAGCTAGTGCCTTGGTGCGCCTGCTCAATACCGACTTTCAGTCCATTGCACTTTACTCTTCTTTCATCGTCTTTTTTGCCTTGCTGATTGTATATGGGCGCATCGAGCTGGCATTGATTTCATTTCTTCCGATGGCTATCTCCTGGGTTTGGATTCTGGGGTTGATGGCAATGCTGGGCATTAAATTCAATATTGTCAACATCATCATTTCCACTTTGATTTTTGGTCTTGGGGACGACTACAGCATCTTCACCCTGGATGGATTGATGAGCCGCTATAAGTATGGCCGGGATCATACAGAAGGTGTCCGAGCCTCGGTGTATGTGTCGGTGACCACCGTGTTGATTGGCCTGGGGGCATTATTGCTGGCCCGGCATCCGGCATTGCGGGGCATCGCTGCGATTTCCATCACCGGAATGCTGTGTGTGTTGCTGGTGTCGCAGACGTTACAGCCTGCATTATTCCAAGCGTTGATTCAACACCGGGCTGATAAAGGACAGCACCCGTTCAGCGCCTGGAGCCTGCTGAAAAGCTCCTTTGCCTTCCTGTATTTCGTGGTCTTCTCCCTGCTCATAGGGCTTGTCGGTTTTGTGTTGGTTAAACTGCGGCCATTCGGCAAGGAGCGGGGCAGACTCATGTTGCACCAGTTAATTCGTCGGGGCAACTGGAGCCTGCTGTACATCATGGGCAATGTGCAGAAACATGTGTACGACCGACGGCTAACAGACTTTAGCCGCCCTGCTGTTTACGTAGCCAATCATGCCTCATTCTTAGATATCCTTCAGGCTACTTCCATTAATCCGAAGCTTGTGTTGCTGACGAATAAATGGGTGTTTCGTTCACCTGTGTTTGGATCCATCGTGCGAATGGCAGAATATTATCCGGTAGCAGAGGGGGCTGAATCTAGCCTGGAGCCCTTGCGCGATCTTGTGCGGCGTGGTTACAGCATTTTCGTCTTTCCGGAAGGGACACGTTCAAGTACCGATAAGATTGGCCGTTTTCATAAAGGAGCCTTTTTTATTGCCGAATCCTTAAAGCTGGATATCGTACCGGTACTGCTGCATGGCTCCCATTACACGATGAGCAAGGGCGACTGGCTGCTGAAAGACGGCCAACTCAACATGTATTTCCATGAACGGGTAAGCGAGGAAAACCCGAGTATGGGCAAGGGATACAGTGAACGCTCGCTGCAGTTTGCCCGCTGGTTTCGCCGGCGCCTGGATGAAGTAAAGGTTCAAAAAGAGCACCCTTCCTATTTCCGCGAACAACTGCTGCGTTGCTTTTGTTATAAAGGCCCTGTGCTGGAATGGTATTGCCGTATCAAATCCAAAATGGAAGGCAACTACGAAAGCCTGCATGATTTACTACCCCGGGAAGGAAGTATCTATGATCTCGGCTGCGGATATGGATTCGCAAGTTTCATGTTGTATTGGTCTGCTCCAAAGCGACAAATCAGGGCGGTAGATTATGATGAAGAAAAAATTTCGGTTGCACAGGCTACTCACTTGCGAGGCGAAAACCTGCAATTTGAGGTAGCTGATTTAAGAACCTTCCAACCCGGCCCCGCCGATGCGATTATCATTTCAGATGCCTTGCATTATTTATTGCCGGATGAGCAACAAAAGCTCCTGAGCCGCTGTGTAGAGGCCTTGCCAGCAGGGGGCATACTTATAGTGCGCGATGGTGTTGTGGAGCTAAAGGAGCGTCAGAAACGAACTGCCCTGACGGAGTTGTTTTCTACCAAAATCCTTCGCTTTAACAAGGCCACCAATAAACTTCATTTTATTTCGCGCCGCGAGATGGAACACTTTGCCCGTATGCAGAACCTGAGTCTGGAAATTCAGGATGAAAGCAGGCATACCAGTAATTTGCGTTTTGTGATGCGCAAGCCTTTTCCGGATGCCCCTTAGCAATTTTGTAAGTCCTTTTCAAAATCTTGTAAAAGCACATTCAGCACGATAACGGAGTTTTGCCTCAGTTTCTTTCAGGATGAAACGCTTCATCGCTTTTTTACTTGCCGTTATTTACCTCAGTTTCAGCACCGGGGTAACACTCCATCAGCATTATTGCATGGGCCAGTTCACGGGTGCAAGCCTGTGGCATGAAACGGGCGATGCGCACCATTGCGCACGCTGCGGTATGTTGAAAAAGAGTGTGGGAAATGATTGCTGTGGTGACCTTCACGTTTTACTGAAAACAGACCAGAATTATGTGGTGGCCCAGAATCTGTTTTCACCATCGCCTCAGTTCGCCACCGCTGTACTGCCGCTTTTTTTACCTGCTTTTTCTGTTGCTCCACCAGATGGCAATGCCCGCTTCGTTCCGGTGCCTAATAAGCCGCCGGATCTTTCGGCAGACTGCCCCCGATACTTACGGCATCGCTGTTTTTTGATTTGATTCGCTCCTGTTGATTTAAGCGGCTATACTGCGTCCACTATTCTTTGTACCAGCATAGCCGGAAATGGTTTTCAAAGCCCATTCTCAACAACGAGTCAAATCATTCATGTGAATTCCTCTAGCATATCCAATATGCCGTTTCACGGGAACGGCTATTCATACCGATTGCGTTTCAACTTCGGTATTTTCCTAAGCCTGATTTTGCTCTCGGGCACTTGGTTGCCTTGCCAGGCGCAAACACAATTATCAGAAGCAGAATTTGTGAAGGCTGTACTGGCAAACCCGGTGAACATGCGGGCTCCCGAGCTTGCCTTAAGGCAACAACAGCAACTCCTGAAATCCGCTCCGGGAATTGACCGGTTGCGCCTGAGTATGGCAACAGACCCATACGACCCCACGGAAATTGCCCTGGAACAAGACATTGCTTTTCCCAGTGTTTATGTACGCCGGTATGCCTTGCAGCGTGCTCAGGTTCATTATGCTCAGGCTGCGTTGAACCTGAATAAGTATGACTTGATACGTAAGGCCAAAGAACTTTATGTGCAATGGCAATGGTTAATTGGGCGTAGTGAAGTGATGCGTGTTCAGGACAGCCTGTTTGAAAAAATGGCCTTATCAGCTTCAAGGAGTTTTGATGCCGGCCAGGTGAATGCACTCGAAAAACAGTTTGCCGCCAACCGATATGGCCATGCGCACAACAGCTTTTTGCTTGCGGCGGAACAGGCCGATGCCTTCGGTAAGCAGGCGAGCATTTTAGCAGCTCTCCAAACACCCATTCTACCGGTATCCGGCTCAGAAACTTTCCTGCCTGAATCGGCACCAATAGACACTTCGCACCTTCAGAACCCAGTGCTTGCCTTACAGGAACAAGCTGTGCAACGCAACCGTAGTGAAGCATCTCTGCAACGAGCGGAAGCCTGGCCGGGCTTTTCTGCCGGAATCGGTTTTGGGCTGGGCGATGAAGTGAAACAACGGCCTTTTGGCATTCGTGCCGGGCTGACACTACCGATCTATTTCTGGCAAAGCAGTGCCCGGATTGCTGCAGCCCAAACAGGAGTGCGAGAAGCGGAGGCAAGACAGCAGGAAGGCTTGCAGGAATGGAAACTCCAGACCGCGGCTGCGGAGTCTGCTTCGCACCGGGCGCAGGAAAGCCTTCGATATTTCGAAGCGAAAGCGCTGCCACGGGCTACCGAAATCATCAATACAGCCTTCCGGCTTTTTGCCGCTGGCCAAATCAGCTATAGCGACTTCCTGCGCAATGTCTCGGAAGCATTCGATAACCGCATAGCCTGGCAACAGGCACGCTACGACTATCAGCTCGCAACTATTAACCTCCAGTATTTGAAAGGAATTTTATGAAAGCACTCTTGATTTTTCTGTTTTTGCTGCTTCCAGGAATGACCTGGGCCCATGGGGATGAACCTCATGGCGCAGCTCCAGCAGCGGCTTTAACGCCCCATTATTTTTCTACGGAATCTACTTCTGACAAGTATGAGTTGCTGTTGAAGTATGAGTTTCTAAAGCCTGGTTCGGATGCTCATCTTAGGTTGTTTATTGCTGATGCAAACAGCAACCTGCCTGTGGATAGCGCCCGGCTGCACATCAGCATGGAAGGCTTGAATGAACCGGTTTCTGCCAGCCAGTCCGATAAAGGCATGTACCTCGTTCATGCCGTGTTTCCTAAGATAGGAAGCTATAAAATGGATGTGCAGATTGAGGCTGCTCAAGGCCCGGACCTGATACAGCTTTCAGGCATTCAGGCAGGAATTGAATTACCAAAGCCTGAAGCCATCGCTCCGCCTGCGGGCAAAAATGCTCCCTGGCTGTTTGCCGTGTTGGGCTTGGGTCTGGGAGGCTTATTGGTCTGGCTGATGATGCGCTCCCGCGACCGCCGTTTACGCCGTGCTGTGGCCATTGCAGCTACTTTCCTCATGCTTCCTTTTTCTGCAGAAAACCTAAGGGCACATGGCGATGAAGATCATGGAGCCGGCGCATCGGCCCCGGAAAGCCCGACATTCCTTGTAGCGAAAGAGACTCAATTTCTTTTTGGTGTCACTACCGAAGCTCGTTCCAGAACTGCGTTTAATGAAAGCACACCACTATATGGCACGGTACTCCCTGCATCCAATGGTGCTGCTGTTATTCATTCGCCGCAGGCTGGGCGCATCGTGAAATTATTTGTCCGGGTAGGCGAGTCGCTGAAGCAAGGCCAGCCCCTGATGCAGATTGAGCAATCCGTAGATGCCAGTACCCGTTTGGAACTGGAAAGCAGGCGTGCTGCCGCAGATGCAGAGTGGAAAGCAGCCCGTGCTCAGTATGAGCGGCTAAAAAGCATTGCTGACATTGCAGCCAAGAGAGACTTGTCTGAAGCAAAAGCAAGGATGGATGCTGCTGCAAAAGCCCGGAATATTTTAGATGCCGGAGGCGCCGCAGGCCTGAAAAGCATCACTCTTTCAGCACCCATTGATGGAATTGCTGGCCCCTTCACACTGACACCCGGAACGATTGTAAATGCAGGGGACACCTTACTGAACATTACCAATCTGAATCGGGTTTATGTTGAGGCACAGGTCTATGATAAAGATGTGGACCGTCTTTATGCCGCCGGGAAGTTTACTGTGGAATGTACCGACCGGGAAGGGCACAAGACGCAATCTGTGAAGTTGCTGGCCAGGGCCCAGTCTGTCTTGCCTTCAAACCAAAGCCAGAGGGTATTGTTTGAAGTGAACAATCCGGAGGGTGATTTTAAGATTGGCGAATTCGTGAACGTTCGCGTGTTTGCCGGATCCTCTTCCAGCTCCGGGCTTTCAGTCCCAAACAGTGCACTGACGGAATTATCCGGCAAGCCTGCCGTGTTTGTAAAACAAAGTGCTGAAAGATATTCGGTGGTGTATGTATCCACGGGTCAGAACAATGGGACTTATACTCTTATTCAGAGCGGGTTGAACGAAGGACAGAAAATCGTGACAGAAGGAGTCTATCCGCTCAAGATGATTTACCTGAATCAATAGCCATTCCCCACACGCAATAATCAATTTTTAAACGCAACACAACGAAAGCATGCCTGAATAGATCGGGCTATTAATCTCAAATCTTTTCAAACTAATCATCATGAAAAAACAAATCATCCTGATACTACTGGCTGTTGTGGGCCTGTTAGTAGGTTCTTGTGGCAACACGAAGAGCCCCGAAAAAAATACAGTTCAGACATCTGCTGCCACAATCGTCTGGAGCTGTCCCATGCACCCTGATGTGACCGGAAAAGAAGGTGATGTCTGCTCTAAATGCGGAATGAAGCTGGAGCCCCATGAACGCGGAACTGCTCAGGACAACCTGGAGTATTACATGAAATTTTCAGAGCCGGAAGTACCGGTGAAACCTGGTCAGAAAGTGAAGATCGCGATGACACCGGCCATCAAAGGGCAAGATGGAAAAGCGGTGCCGCTGGAACTGCAACATGAAAAGAAAATCCACCTCATCGTCGTTAATGAAGACCTTTCCTGGTTTGACCATATCCACCCGGAATACAATGCGGATGGCTCCTATAGTGTTGAAGAAAGTTTCCCGAAGCCTGGGCATTATTTCCTCTATGCCGATTACAAACCCAGTGGAGGCGGCCCGCAATTAGCCCGGCAAGAGTTGATGGTAGAAGGTGCCGCACCGAAGCCGGTTACGTTCAGTAAGGCGATACTCAAATCCAGTTCTGGCGATTACGGGTTTGAGCTGCGCCCCACAGGAGGAAAATTTATCTCCGGCACAACGATGCACATCGAAGGCATTGTGTCGAAAGACGGGACGAAACTGGATGCCAACACACTGCCAGACTACCTCGGAGCCAAAGCACATGTGGTGGTGATATCCCTTTCGGATCATACATATCAGCATGTACATCCACAGATTTCCAATGCTCAGTTTGACCTGCACGCCAGCTTCGAGAAACCCGGAATTTATCGCTGCTGGGTTCAGTTTAATGGCCTCGACAATCAGCTTCATACGATGGATTTCGTCATTCCTGTGGCTGCAGGTACACCCGAAGATGTGGAGAAGATGAATGAAGCCCATGGTGCATATCACCAACAACAAGCTGCCGCTGCTCATACTCATTAACCTGCTTTTATGCTCGACCGCCTCATCCGGTTTTCGCTTCGTAACCGCCTCCTCATTATTGCTGCTTCGGCGTTGCTTCTTGTTTATGGAGTGTTCACGCTGTTGCATCTGCCCGTGGATGTATTGCCCGACCTGAACCGACCCAGGGTGACCATCTTTCTGGAAGCAGGTGGGATGGCTCCTGAAGAAATAGAAACACAGGTCGTGATGCCTGTCGAAACAGCACTGAACGGCTCGCCAGGTGTTGAAGTCGTGCGCAGCTCTGCCGGCATTGGCATTGGGCTGGTGTTTGTCGAATTCGACTGGAACACCGACATCTACCGTGCGCGGCAAATAGTGAATGAAAAACTGGCTACGGTACAACTGCCGAATGGGATTACACCCGTGATGGGACCTATTTCATCGGTGATGGGGCAAATCATGATGATTGGCGTTTCGGCAGATACTACTTCTCCTGCTGATCTCCGCACCCTGGCCGATTTCAGCATTCGGCGGCGATTGATGAGTATTAAAGGGGTTAGCCAGGTGATCCCATTAGGTGGCGAAAAACGACAGTATCAGGTATTGGTCAGCAGTGCGAAGCTTTTCCAGTATGGCCTGACGATAGATGATGTGGACGCGGCCTTGCGCCTGACCAATCAAAACACAACGGGAGGATTCTTCGACCGATATGGCTCGGAAGTATTAATAAGAACGTTGGCGCGGGCGCAGAGCTTAGAAGACTTGGGCAGTACGGTGGTAGCAAATCGTCAAGGTGCGCCTGTGCTGTTGTCGCAGGTAGCCGAGTTGCGCCTGGGAGGAGCTGTGAAACGCGGCGATGCCAGCATCAACGGCAAACCGGCTGTGGTGCTAACGGTTGAAAAACAACCCGGCGCCAATACCGTAGAACTAACCAAAGAAATAGAAGCAGCCGTAGCTGAATTGCAGGCTTCATTACCGACCGATATCCACCTGAACCCATACATTTTCCAGCAACGAAACTTCATCGAAACGGCACTCAGCAATGTGGAACATGCGCTGCGGGACGGATTCATTTTGGTGGTCATCGTCCTGGCTTTGTTTCTGATGAATTTCAGAACGACAATCATCACACTTACGGCCATTCCGATCTCCATCGTGATTACGGCCATCGTCTTTCAGTTATTCGGCATTTCCATCAATACACTTACGCTTGGAGGCCTTGCCATTGCTATTGGTGAACTAGTGGACGATGCGATTGTGGACGTTGAAAACGTGCACCGGAGGTTGCGCGAAAACCGACAATCAGGCTCCCCTAAACCATTGCTGCGCGTGGTGTATGAGGCTTCATCAGAAATCCGAAATTCAATCGTGTATGCTACGATAATCGTGGTGCTGGTCTTCATTCCCTTGTTTCAAATGCAGGGTATGGAAGGACGGATTTTTGCGCCTTTAGGCATTGCCTATATCAGTTCGATTGCTGCCTCCCTTTTAGTAAGCCTGACCCTGACACCGGCATTGTGTTCTTACTTGTTAGGTAAGGCCCGGAATAAAGAAGAGCGGGAAACTTTCTTAGTACGATGGCTCAAAAAGCAAGATGAACGTTTATTGCATTTTGGGCTCCGCCGACCCGGGGCGGTGATTGCTTCAGCGGCCTTCTTAGTGTTGTTGGCAGCTTCTATTGTGCCCACATTCGGCAGTGAGTTTTTGCCTCCTTTCAATGAAGGCTCATTCACGATCAACCTATCCGCCCCAGCAGGCACATCGTTGGAAGAAAGTAATAAAATAGGTACGCTGGCAGAGCGGCTCATGCTAGAGGTGCCCGAAGTGCAATATGCGAGTCGCCGTACAGGTCGTGCAGAGCTTGATGAGCATGTTGAGCCGGTTTCCAATTCAGAAATTGATGTGCAGCTAAAACCAGACTCTAAACGGAGCCGACAGGAAATCGTTGCGGATATCCGGAAAAAACTCAGCTTGTTGCAAGGTGTATCTGTGAATGTGGGACAACCCATCTCGCACCGATTAGACCATTTGCTGAGCGGGGTTCGGGCGCAAGTTGCAGTCAAGATTTTCGGGAATGACCTCTCGGAGTTGCGGATGCTGGCCGGACAGGTAGCAGAAAAAATGGGAACGGTTCCCGGTATTGTTGATGTGCAAGTCGAGCGCCAGGTACTCGTGCCGCAATTGCAGATTCGGGTCCGTCGTGATGCCCTGCAGCGGTATGGTATTCAGGCTGGGAAAGTGGCGGAGGATTTAGAAGTGTTTTTCAATGGGAAAGTAGAAGGGCAGATTTTGAAAGGGCAGCAGTCGTTTGATGTTTTCCTGAGGGCTACTGATACGGGTCGTAGCAATCTGGCTGCTATCCGGGCTACACGGGTTCATACTGTTAACGGCGACCTGATTCCTTTAGATCAAATAGCGGATATCGAATACACGCCCGCAGTCAATGGAATTAATCATGAAAATATGCAACGCCGCATTGTGGTTTCCTGCAATGTGCAGGGCCGGGACTTGGGCGGTGCAGTATCAGAATTGCAGCAAACACTGACTCAGAATATCAAGATGCCTCAGGGATATTTTATCCGTTATGGTGGGCAGGCAGAAAGTCAGCAACAAGCAACCCGGCTCATTATGGTGCTGAGCATTTTTGCCCTGCTCGGGATATTCTTAGTGCTCTACAGCCATTTCAAAAGTTGGCGTATGGCGCTTCAGATCATGCTGAATATTCCTCTGGCATTAGTAGGCAGTGTGGTGGCAGTGCTGCTGACAGGAGGTACATTCTCGGTAGCCACTCTGGTTGGCTTTATCACGCTCACAGGCATTGCTTCCCGAAATGGCATCATGATGATTTCTCACTACATCCATCTGGTGGAACATGAAGGAGAATTCTTCGGAAAAAAGATGATAATTCGTGGCTCCTTAGAACGACTGGTGCCCGTGCTCATGACCGCGTTGGTAGCTGCTTTGGCACTCATTCCGCTCACATTAGACCCTACAGCTTCCGGTAAAGAAATCCTGTATCCGGTGGCGACCGTAATCCTGGGAGGGCTGGTCTCTTCAACACTGCTGGATATGATTGTAACTCCCGTTGTCTTCTGGAAATGGGGTGGGCCGGCTCTGGAGGAATATTTCAAAGGGAAAAAAGAACAGGTGGTATAGGCCGTGGTGTTTTCTGATAAGAAAGGAAACGGACGCTCATGAGCCTGGTGCTAATTTTCTTTTTTTAGAAAAAAATCAGATGCCTCCTTTCTATCTTTTAAAAAAAAAGCTACTTGAAAAATCTCTGTTTATTGCTCTGCCTGTGGCTGCCTCAAATTGGAATGGGGCAACCGAATATCAAATGGAGCTTCAACACTCATGATGCTTCTTTCGGCCAGTCTGCTGCTGCCGATTTGGATAATGATGGAAAGCTGGAAGTGGTGTTTGGATGCTATCGTAATGATAGTTGTGTGTATGCCTTGAATGCAGAAGACGGAAGCCTTCTATGGAAATTCAATGCAGCAGGTGCTGCCGAAGGCTGTAATGATGCCGCACCCTTGATTTATGATGTGGACAACGATGGGATAAAAGATGTGCTGGTAGCCTCTTCCTGCAACCCGAAAACATTTTGCCTTAATGGGAATGACGGAACCGTTAAATGGACCTGTAATACCCGGGGCAGCGATTCTCCACCCAGTATCACGGATTTAGAAAATGATGGCAAGCTGGATTTATTGCATGGAGAATTTGGAGGCTACGTGATTTGCATCAATGCTCAGAATGGCGCCCGGCAATGGGAACTGGCAGTGGACACCGATTCCTGGATTCAAACTGCTCCAACGATTTGCGATATTGACGGAGATGGGAAGCCCGATTTTGTTGTTGCAACCTGGAATGCAAAAAACAGAAATGCCAATAAGGTGTATGCATACCGCGGCTACGACCGAAAGCTGCTCTGGACACACAGCCTCAATGACGTGGTGTATCACGGAACGGCCTATAGCGACCTGGGAAATGATGGCAATTACGAGTTGTTTCTCGGCTCCTACAATGACACATTGTACTGCCTGGATGCGCGTACGGGTTCAACGAAATGGACCTTTAGTTATGGGCCCAATTTTGCGGTCACTTCCCCGGCTGTCATTGCCGATCTGGATCATGACGGGAAATGTGATGTCGTGTTTTCTGCCTGGTATAAGATGACTGCATTGCGTGCCGATGGCAGCCTGATGTGGAGCTATAATTTGCCGGGCTATGCCCAATGCTTCCGGGGGGTTGCTGTTTCCAAACTAAACAATGATGCATTCCCGGACCTTGTCTTTGGCACGGATGCAGGAGACCTGATTGCGCTTCAGGGGCAGAATGGCAACCTGCTATTCCGGAAAAATTTGCGCAGCGATTATGGAGATTCACTTTTCAGCCTGGAACATGCTCCGCTCGTAGCCGACTTCGATAAGGACGGAACTGTAGATGTATTTGTGGTCGGCGGACATGCAGAATATCCAGATTTCTACAAAGATTTTGGCCGTGCATACATGTTGTCTGTCGGGCCGGACCACGGCATGAATTGGCCCATGTTTCAGCGGGATATTTTACGCCGCAGCAATGCCTGTAACTACGAAAATACCAGCACCCCAGCCGAACGGTATCCAAGCTCGGCGAGCCTTCACATCTTGAAGGGGGCGCAGGATGGAAACTATATGGCATCAGTTAGCTGCTCGCTGACTGCTCCCTCCAGACTTTCTCTATATAATGCACAAGGGCGGCTGGAATTTTCTATTCCTTCTTTGATTTTACACCCAGGAACCAATATCATTCCTCTACCCACCGCCAAGCTGAGCCCGGGTATTTACTTATGCAGAGTGGAGAGTATGGGTCAGGTGCTGACACAAAAATTCTGTATTCCTTAAAGCAGCGCTTTCATCTTACGATACTTTGCCTGATTGTCGGCATCTGTTTCATTCCGGAGTACATCATCAGCAAAGCTTTTAGAGAGGTTCAGCCGGGTAGGATTTGGCTCGTCTTTGTAATACTTCGCCAGCATATATATGTTAGTACCGATGGAAAATCGGTATTTGCCAATAGACTCACTGGCAGCCATACTGTCAAGGGTCGTAAGGCATTTCTTGAAGATGAGGTCATCTTTAGTGGCTTTGGCAAATTGGGCAAGGGTAGTGGCTAATGCCATCTTTTCTCCACCATACACCCGGGGCACATTCCGAATCAACAATTCAAAATCTTCCGGGGCCCCTTTGATGGCAATGGATGCCCAGGCAGAAGCTTCCAGCAAGTCTTTGGGGTCTTGTTTTAAAATACTTTGAGCCAGGGTATAGGCCGTATCAGGAGCCAGTTCGTGTAAGGCTCCCAGGGCAGCCCCCGAAACGAGGTAAGAGCTGTCGTTTACCGCAGCTATCATGGCAGGGATTTCATCTTTATTCTTCCAGTTGCCCAGCACAGCAAAGGCGGCAGCCTGTTGTTTGTTGTTGCCCGCCGTTTGTGCCAAAAATTTTACTTGAGGCAGCAGCACATCTCTTGACGATTGACGTTTCAGTTTAATCAGGCTACGCAAGGTGTAGGTGCTGATGCCAGGCAGGGTATCGCGTAAGGCTTCGGAAAGCAGAGCAGGGGACAATGATTGCCCATCATTGCGCATAGCGGCATCCACAGCCATCAGTTTGCTGATATAGTCGGATGTGTTTTTGAGTTGATCCATCCACATCTGCATGGGCTTTTCTTCATCAATGCTTCCCGGAAGCACATGATCGGCATCAACAATCACCAGGGGATACCTACCCTGGGCATCGGCAGGGTAACTGAACTGTTGTGTGCTCTTGTTGATATGAAAAGGCACCCACTGAGCAGGTTTGCCTTCATAAAGTATTGCCGCCTTCAGGTGCAGGTCGTAGAGGTAGTTGCTGTCTGGGCTGCTTTGCTGCCCGATGATTACGTTCATCTTTTTGTGTGCATCATCAAATGCATACCGGATATGCAGTGTAGGGTGTCCGCCCCGGAAATACCATTGGTTGAAAAACGGAGTCCAGTCGAGGCCGGTAGCATATTCTACAGCCAGCCGCCAGTCATCCGTTTCTGCGCTCTCCAGACTATGGCTGAGGAGGTAGGTTTTCATGGATAAAGACATCAGGGTATCGCCCATGAGGCTGTTCATGTATCGCAGAATGCTTGCCCCCTTTTGATAAGAAATCCTGTCAAAGACATCTTCCCTGCTGCGGTAGTGATAGCGCACTAAAGGAGGGTCGTTTTGCCGTGCGGCTTCGAGGTATGTCTGCAAGTCATTCCATGCTTGCTCATCGGCGCTGACCTGGCCATGCTTGTAGCGCCGCCAAAGCTGTTCGCCAAAGGTGGCAAAGGATTCATTGAGGTTGATATGTGTCCAACTTTCGCAGGTCACATAATCGCCAAACCATTGGTGAAACAGCTCGTGGCTCACCACGTCTTCATTGTTTTGGTCTAAAAGCTGTCGGGCATTTTTATTGACAAACTCACCGAAGAGGGAGGCTGTTGTGTTCTCCATCGCGCCGCTTACATAGTCGCGTGCTACCACTTGGCTGTATTTGCTCCAGGGATACGGAACGCCGGTCAGGTCTGAGAAATAAGTCATCATCTCCGTGGTATTACGAAACATCTCCCGGGCATAGGGTGCAAACGCCGGCTCTACGTAATAGTTCACGTCGAAACGTTGCATTTTATGGTTGTACCACACATCGCGAACAAGAGCATAGTTGCCAATAGCAAACATGGCTGCATACACCTGTATCGGCTGCAGCATAGACCAGGAGTCTTTCCGCATCCCATTGCCATATGGCAGGCTCGAAGCCATATAGCCATTGCTCAGAGTCTGCATAGAATCGGGCACAATGAGCGTGATGCTAAACGTACTGCGCTGGTTGGGCTTGTCAATCGTAGGCATCCAATGTGAATTGCTTTCCGTTTCGCCCTGAGTCCAGATTTGAACCGGTTTTCCAGGAATTTTATGGTCTGTATTGATGAAATACAAACCCCGGTCTTCGCCTATGGCTGCCGAGCCACCGGTAGCTGTTGCGTAAGGTTTGGCTACGTATTCAATCCGGATAGTTTGCGCCAGCTTCGATTCCATATTGCCGAAATTCAAGTGGCGCACATCTATCTTCAGTTGTTTGCCATCATAGGAATATTCCAATGGTTGTAAGGCATCTGAAAACAAACTTTTCTTCGCTACGGACACGATTTTCATACTCTTAGCATCCAGTACCAACGTATCCGCTGCATGTGCATAGGGGATGAATTGGAGTAGTTCTTCACCCTGAGCTTCCTTTTTTTCAAAATCGAAACTTAGGGTTAGGGTAGTGTTGACGATAGACCAGATGCGGGGTGCGCTGGTACGAAAAATGCGAAAAGCCGCGCTAGTATCTGTGGGTTGAACTTGAGCAGTGTTTCCCTGAGTGGCGGTAAGCTGGCTGGGGCCGTTGCAGGAAATCTGAAGTAAAGCGGCTGCGAAGCAAATAGAGAGGAACTGCCAGGCACGGCACTGGCGATTTGCAAAGGGTAGTGTTTGCATGAATAAAAAATTAGCCACTCGGGCAGGATGCGAAGTTGCGAAGTTGAACCCTTGCCGTGTACCATTCCGTTTTTATACGCTCAGGAATATGAATCTCCCAAATTTTCTAAACCGGACTTGGGCTTTCGGGCTTGAATACGGTGGCCTTCCCATATTGCCCTTACTTTCGCCTCCGCGAAAAAATAAGCGATGATTCAGGCTACCGTAAACGATAAATATCCCTTCAAACTGGAGCAACAGGATGGTGCCTGGCTCATCAATGGCCATCCGGCAAGCTTGGATGTTGTCCCCTCCGGAACGGGCGTGCTGAGTGTGTTATTTCGAGGTGTCAGTTACGAAGCTCTGGTTGAAAACATAGACCGTAAGGAGAAAACCTTAAGCATTTTCATCAACGGGCACCGCTATCAGGTAGCGATTGCCGAACCTATGGATTTACTGCTCCGTGAAATGGGCTTTGACGCTGCAACTAATAAAAAAGCGGAACCGATTAAAGCACCCATGCCCGGCATGGTATTACGTGTGCTGGTAGCGCCCGGTCAGCAAATTGAAAAAGGTGATGCCGTGCTGGTGCTTGAAGCCATGAAAATGGAAAATGTATTGAAAGCTCCAGCGGCAGCCACAGTAAAAAATATCCGGGTGGCGGAACGCACAGCCGTAGGCAAAGGAGATGTGCTGATTGAGCTTGAATAACTATGATGAAGCGTTGCGTTCTCTTTCTTTTTATAGTGCTGGCTACGCTGTCTGCGGCAGCAAAAGAGCAGTTTTCCTACCTCTATATTCAAGGGGATAAGCAAACACCTTTTTACCTCAAGCTGGATGGTGCCATGCAGCCCCGATATGGTAAGAACTATTGCATCCTTCCCCAATTAGCGCCAGGCCCTCTGACAATTGAAATACTCTTTCAACAAAACAGTTACCCTTCCGAAAAATTCACTGTCCTTATCCCGGATGGGGGCAGCCGGGGCTTTCTTTTAGTCAAAAAAGAGGATGCCTACGAGCTGTATGATCTACAGCAAGGCTTCTACCTCAAAGCCGGCAACGCCGCTGATGAGGACCATATGCCAACCGTCCTGGCAGTCCATTCCTTTCAGGAGCCGCCGCTGCCCACGAAAAAAACAATAACGGAGAAGCAGCCGCTGAAGAACACTACTTCCCGGCAAGGCAGGCTTTCGATTTTCTCAAAAAAAGACCACCCGGAACAGAAGGTAAAGCCGGTCAAAAAGCTGCCGGCAAAAACGAATCATACAGCCTCGGAAGGCCCGGCTTTTATCCCAAACATGGAATTGGGGCATGACGATGATGATAAACGGATCCCCCCGGAACCCGAGCGACAAATGCCCATTCGGGACAGCGTAATGATCATTCAAAACAGCAGCTTGCGCAATTCCGACTGCCCGAATGCATTGTCCAATGAAGACTTTGGAAAGGTGTTCCATGCGATGTCTTCACGAATTGGTGATGAACAGCGCCTCGCATACATCCTTGGCCAGATGGACAAATGCTACCAGAGCTGGCAGGCTCGCAGCCTGGCGCAAATCCTCGAAACTGAATCCGCTCGTTTCACCCTACTCAAGCATATTTATCCCCGCATCAGCGACCAGTCGTCGTTCGCTTTACTCGACGATTTGTTTAGTACCGACACCTGGAAATCTGCTTTCAGCAAATTGCTGCATCCTTAATACCTCATGAACGTTTACTCCTTCCTGCTGGCTGGCCTGGCCCTACTGCTGATTACCTCCTGCCAGCCTTCCCAGAAAAAGCGCATTATCGGCCTCTGGCAGGAGACGAGCGTAAAAAACCCGGAAATGGATTCGGCCTACGACCAGCAGCGAATGTTCTTAGACACCGTAGGCAGCCAGACCGATTCCCTGGCCAACTTCAGGCTGTATGGCACCAACAATATAGACACGTTTAAAAAATACCAGCGTGCCAATCTCGATGCCTTCAAAGAAGCTCAGGAGAAAGCCATTTCCGAAACCTGGTTCGATTTTCATCCTGATAGTATGGTCTATCTCCATTCCCTCGACGGGCTGGATTCTGCTAAATGGTACTTTGAAGACCAGGCCTTAATCTTAGACGAACAAAAGCTAAAGGGCGGGGGTTCCCGGATCAGGATGGAGGTGCTCAATCTCAATGATACCCTACTGACACTGCATTTCCGGGAAAAGTACCTCAACTCCATCACCAGTTTCCGAAGGGTGAAGCGTTAGGCCGTCTTATCTTCGCCGCGCTTAAAAAAGCTTTTATTCAAGCAATATTTTCAAGGGATGCGTACCATACATTTTCGCGAAGCGCTCAGGGAAGCCATGCAGGAAGAAATGCGCCGGGATGAGCGTGTTTTTTTGATGGGTGAAGAAGTGGCCCAGTACCATGGCGCCTACAAGGTGAGCCAGGGTATGCTGGAAGAATTTGGCCCCCGCCGTGTCATTGACACCCCCATTGCTGAGTTAGGCTTTGCCGCTATTGGCGTTGGTGCTGCCATGAATGGCACACGCCCCATCGTAGAATTTATGACCTGGAACTTTGCCGTCCTGGCGCTGGACCAGATACTTAACCATGCTGCCAAGGCACTGTCCATGAGCGGAGGACATTTTGGCTGCCCCATTGTGTTCCGTGGGCCAAACGGCTCGGCCGGCCAACTCGGCGCCCAGCACTCCCAGGCTTTTGAAAGCTGGTATGCGAATATCCCCGGCATCAAGGTTATTTCCGTTTCCAACCCCTACGATGCTAAAGGCCTCTTGAAAAGTGCCATCCGGGATGAAAATCCAGTGGTGTTTATGGAAAGTGAAGTGATGTATGGCGACCAGGGCGAAGTGCCGGAAGAAGAATACCTCATCCCCATTGGCAAGGCCAAAGTGGTGCGCGAAGGCAGCGATGTGACGATGGTCTCCTTTAATAAAATGATGAAGGTGGCGCTGGGCGCAGCCGATGAGCTGGCTAAGGAAAATATCAGCGCCGAGGTGATAGACCTGCGCACCATCCGCCCACTCGATTGGCAAACCATCGCCGAATCCGTGCGCAAGACTGGCCGCCTGGTGATAGTAGAAGAACAATGGCCCTTTGGCTCCGTGTCGTCTGAAATCAGCTACCGCATCCAGAAAGAAGTGTTCGATTACCTCGACGCGCCCATTCGCCGGATTACTTCTGCCGACACCAACATGCACTACGCGCCCAACCTCGTAGCCGCAGCCTTACCCAGTGTAGAACGCACCGTCAAACTGGCTAAGGAAGTGATGTATCTGCTGAAATAGCCTTTCTGCCCATCCTGGGGTAGCCTGAAAAATCTGTTACTGAGGTTGTCTCAAAAGGGCAGCCTTTTTTCTGCTCAGCCCGTCTTCGTTGTGCCTAAAGCCGGCACTTGCTTTTAAGGCATTTTTTTATCGGCTACTTGCAGCGCCCGGCTTCCGTTGCGTCGCACCCTTCAGCAACATTTCGCTGTTCGGCAGTTCCCGGAACGCGCAGGAACCGATGCCCTGAAAAATGCCTCATAGCAGCACAGGCCCCGCAACGTGCGACGCAACGGATGCTGCATCAAGGTGCTGCTGCCGGCTACCCAATAATCGCCGCCAGAACCTGCAACACCCTTTTGAACGGAGCGTTGCTTATCGCTACGGTTACTGACTTTTCCGCGCTATTATTAAGCCTTAAAGCCAGCCTATGCCCGAGCAACCTGACGCACACAACCAGAGTATCAAGCAATGGGCTGAAGATGATCGCCCACGAGAAAAGCTCCTGCTGAAAGGCCCTGCAGCGCTTTCCGATGCAGAACTGCTGGCTATTCTTATCCATAGTGGTACGAAAAAAAACTCGGCATTGGCCTTGGCACAAAAGGTGCTGAAAAAGGCAAATAATGACCTAAATGAATTGGGCAGGCTCAGCGTAAGGGACCTGCAATTGCCGGGCCAGGGCTTGGGTGAAGCCCGTGCGATAAGCATTGCTGCGGCACTTGAACTGGGACGGCGGCGGCAGCGGGCAGAAGGCATGAACCGAGCAAGCATCCATAGTAAAGAACAAGCCGCTGAAATTTTGATTTCCCTTTTGGCGGACCGAAATACGGAGGCTTTTTGTGTCCTTTATCTCAACCAGGCAAACCGCCTGTTGCGAAGTGAGATAATCAGTGAAGGCGGTATGGCGGGCACTGTAGTGGACTTGCGGGTCATTCTCAAAAATGCTTTGCTCCAGGGCGCTAACCAACTCATCGTGGCCCACAACCATCCCTCGGGCAACCTAAGACCCAGTGAGGCCGACATCAAACTGACCCATAAACTCCGTGAATCCGCCGCGCTGATGGACATCCGCCTGCTCGACCATATTATCGTGGGTGGCCAGCAATTCCTGAGTATGATGGAGGAAGGGCTGATGGCGTAGCCTTCACCTTACTTCTTGCCAAAATAGGATATCAATGAACTGTCCAGGTTATTAGCCTGAAGAGAGATAATCTTCTCTAACTCGCCATTACGAGTGGTCAGGATGGCTACATTTTGGGTTTGAAGATTTAAGTGCTCAATTTCTGATTGTGAGTCAATAAGTACCGGATACGAAGCGTCTTCTAAATAATCCGCGTTGTCATTCCCGCATATCACCGTTACGTCTTGAAAATGATGTGTTGCGAGATAATCCATAGCATGTGCAGAACAACCTTTACAGCCGAGGCACTCGGGAAACACTACATAAGTGTGCTTGCCTTCTGGAATTTGAACATGGTGGACGCGTTGCAAATAGTCAGAAAAGATTGCGTCGGGGCCTTTACGCGCAGAGCAGGACGCCAGCTCAATTACTGCCAGCGCCGCCAAAATCATATACTTCATAGCTGATTGATTTTTTAGAATTGGTCATCAGGTACAACCCTTTTTCCCCGACAAAAGCATCATATAATGCCCGGAACCTGCCTTTAGGAAAATCCACGCTTTTGACTTTCCTAAAATGCTCGTCAAGTACCAAGATGCGAAAGGGATAATCAAGCATGTCATTTATCCGGCTGCCTTCCTCAGTCAGGTAAGATTGTCTCTTTTTAATGCCGAGATAAAATACTTTTCTGTTTGGATCGAACAGAAACAGACGAATGCTAGGGCTCATGATGGCATTCTTAATGACATAAGGGATGCTGTAGGTGCTGTCTTCTTCCATTAAGATGGGTCTATAGTCTTCGTCAAGATTATTCAAGAAGACAACCGGTTGGCGTTTCTTTGTAACCAAGTTGTATGAGTAAATGCTGTCGCCATCATCAAATACATAATATATTATAGTGCCGACATTTACTATAAACGGAAATCTAGAATAGTGAAATTTCTTCCGATGGCTTTCGGGAAAGAAGACAATGGAATCAATACAACGCACCGAATCGTTAACAACTTTAAAACGACCGACACAAGGTCGGGAATATCTTTCCGCCAAAGTCAAATTTGGCGACATTATAGATTTAGAATCCATGATTAACCCAAATTTTGCAGTAGAATCAGGCATTGCATGGCTGTCGTCAATTTCTAGAGGCACCGAATTTAGATATGCAAAGCATGTGAATTGAGAATCCAGTTGTGGCAGGAAATTATAGGTTCGCTTGATGCGATAACCATGCTGATACTCATAAATTAATAACTTATTTGCAAAGCTGAACCAAATGTCTCCTTTTTGAGTTAAGCAGAATGAATAGCAATCTTCTTTCTGCATATTGCTAAGTCGGAATGTACTTATCAAGCCGTTATTGGCAAGCGAGTAATTGTAGATTATTCCCGATTCTGGAAAAAAGAGAGAGGCAACTTGCACACCAGATGTGTCATGACCTAAAGCGATGATAAAGCTTTTGGGGTCCTGAAAATTCTGTCTGCTTTCCGAGCTACGCCAAGTCAAACTATCTACCCGATAGTCAATAAAATTTTTACCTGCCTCATTATCATTGCAGGAAATGACAAACAATATAATTATAAAAAAACAAATGCGATTCATAAAAATAAATTGTATATGAAATATATGGAAGCGCCGCAAACTTTAAGTCAACAGCGCCTCCTTTACAAAACTTATAAGTCGTCCTTGATCGGCATTATTACATCATAAGACGTATTGCTCACTAGCTCCTCTCCCATGATCAGGAGAATCTCATTGGATGGCAAACTCAAGTCGGTCCTGAGCCCGTAGAAAATAGTACCATTCACGATTCCGTTAATGAAATGTTGCGTGATGGTATCGCCGGGACTCGTCAAATCTGCATAGTAGCCGGGGTCATTGGTCAGAAGCGTACCCAAGGTGCCATCATTAATAGCAACCTTAATGTCTGTAATTTTACGTGGGGCATGAATCTCGACACCACCGAGGCAGTTGCCGGAGACGGTTATGCACCATCCTGTACTAGGATTAAAATATCTGCCGGTATTTCCCAGCCACTTCGAAGTTGTAGTGACGGAATGAAGTGGCTTTGTCGTTATTTCATCGCCCTTTTTACAAGACAATGTTGCGATGCTCATCAGGATACAAGACCTACAAAGGCCGTTGCGGTTGTCAGGATACGAGACAAGTTTTTCATGATTCATTTGTTTTAGTTTGTTCACTATTGTTTGGCAGTTGGATGATTTCCAACGCCCAGTGCCGTCCGCATTTATCAACCGCCCCTGACAGCAAGCGGCAGTCCGCCACTTTTTCATTTTGGTTTGGCCATCCGGCCATTTCGCAAGGGAAGGGAAGGCATAGCTGCATGGAGTAATTAAGTGAAAGCTATTAATTGTGTCTTACTTTTTCTCTGTTGCACTTTCCTACATCATCTCCTGCACCCAATACAAAAAGTGGGAACAAAAAATTGAAGGTGATGTACAGCGAACGGAAGAAAGCTCCTTAAACCAAACGGGTACCGTGGGCCGGTACATCACTTGCAACTGAGGCCGTAGGAAGCCATGAACACAAGCAATGCCAGCGCCCACGGTACCCGCGGGCGCTTAGCATTTACTACGGCTGTGTTCAATTGAAATTTCCTACGTTTCAGTTGCAACTTCGTAAATAGCTAAACGCTATTCAAAAGATTTTTCAGACTTGTAAAAGAGCATAGGCAACTATCAGGCTTCTGACTGCTGCTGGGGTGAAAATAGGAAACTCCTGAAAACAAACGGAATATAGTATTTCACTTACAAAAAAGTGCCTCTAATAATCCATCGAGGATCCTCCAATAGCCAACTGCCTTTGCCCACTTTCAAGAGGCGTATCTTGCACCACCTTTTTCGGTATGCGCGTTTTGCGCTGCAAGGCTGAGGTAATTTCTTTTTCCGGCTATGATTAAAATCGGCCTCTTCGGAGCGGGCCATCTTGGGAAAATCCATTTACAGCAGTGGCTGCAGGTGCCTGGCGCAGAGCTTGTCGGCTTCTATGACCCAAATGATGCTTCAGCAGAAAGTGCCATTGCCCAGTACGGCGCCCGGCGTTTCAGCCAATTAGACGATCTTATTGCCGCTTCGGATGCTGTGGACATCGTGACCACTACCAGTGCCCATTTCGAGGTAGCGAAACTATGCCTGCAACAGGGGCGGCATGTGTTTATTGAAAAGCCACTAGCCCACACGCTGGAAGAAGCTCAGGAATTGGTGAAGCTGGTGGGGGAAGCCGGTGTAAAATGCCAGGTGGGCCACGTAGAGCGCTACAATCCCGCGCTGCTGGCTCTGGATGAGCAAAGTCTGCAACCCATGTTTATTGAGGCGCACCGACTGGCTCAATTCAACCCCCGAGGTACCGATGTGTCAGTGATCCTGGACCTCATGATTCACGATATTGATGTGTTGCTTCACTTAGTGCAATCGCCCGTAAGGCGCATCTCGGCTTCGGGCGTGGCAGTGATGAGCGAGAGCGCGGACATTGCGAATGCCCGTATTGAATTCGACAATGGCTGCGTGGCCAACCTTACTTCCTCGCGTATCTCTATGAAGAAGATGCGGAAGATGCGGCTCTTTCAACGGGATGCTTATATCGGTATTGACTTTTTAGACAAAAAGACTGAAGTCATCCGCCTGAAAGGTGAGCAGGATCCGGCAGGGATGCTGGACTTTCCCCTTGAGTTGCCCAATGGCAGCCAGAAGACAATTTCGGTGAGTATGCCGGAGGTGAAACCCAGCAATGCTATTCATGCGGAACTAAGCGAGTTTGTGCAGGCCATCGTTCAGGATGTGCCGGTGCGGGTCAGTGTTCAGGATGGATACTATGCGATGGACATTGCGCATCAGATTCTCAAAAAAATGTCTGCTCACCACGAACTGCACAATCTGTAAGCCCTGGAAGACGTTAGAAACTCAAATTCCGGCTGCTATTCCTTGTCCATGCGAATCTTATCCTTTCTTCTTTGCGCTGCATTTTTTTCGGCCTTTTCTGCCTGCAACATCATCAACCCATCCGAGCCCGTGCCTACTTATGTGCGTATTGACTCGTTCAACTTCACCGGCAACACCGCAAAGACAGGTTCCAATTCGCATAAGATTACCCATGTCTGGGCTTATTTCAACAACAATCCGGTAGGAGTGTTTGACCTGCCGGCTCAGTTTCCGGTTATTGCCAACGAACCGGGCACCTTACTCTTGCTGGCAGGTATTGACTACGACGGCCTCCGTGGCTATGAAGTAGCCTATCCTTTTTACCTCTCAGACAACACCGTGCTCAACCCCAAGCCTGGTGCAGTGATTCAGTACACGCCTACTACCGGCTACCACGAAACTACCCGCCTTGCTTTCTCAGAAAATTTTGATGCAGGCCTGGGTAGGCGAAACAATTTTCGGCCTTATTCCATTGACAGTACCTACCTGCTGAATATCATCCACCCGGATACTAATGTGCTGGAAGGTGGAGGCTCCGGGCTGATTGAACTGAATGGCAGTTATGATTCCACCGTAGTCCTGAGCCTGCCAACAGGTACGATCCAGGCCGGAACCGATGCCTATATCGAGCTGAACTACAAAGGAGATATGGAGCTCCGGGTGGGCATGTATTCAGTTTTGAACAGTACGGGTGCAGCCTTTACGAAAGAGATAATTGGCTTTAAAGCCAGCAGCACCTGGAATAAGGCGTACATCGGCATCAAGGAATTTATCTCTGCCTATCAGGGTTCAGAATACCGCATCCTGATTCGGGCCGATCGGACTCCGGGCAGCAGCGATGGTAAGCTCTACATTGACAATGTCAAACTGGTTACTTTTTGATTTGAAAATTGCATGCCTTAAAGCTTCATGAAGCTGACTGACCCATCCAAGAGGCGCGCTATCCGCCAACTCATCCTGCTCGATTATGTAGCAGCGGCAGTGGCTTGGATGCTCTTTTGGGTCTATCGTCATCGCCTCCTGGGCCTGAGCCAGGGATGGGAAGCCTGGAGCCAATTAGGCTTGCGCGATTTTCTCTTTGGCTTAGTGCTGGTACCGCTTGGCTGGGTATTGCTGTACACCCTTTCCGGCACCTACTTCGACCTCTACCGTAAGAGCCGCCTTCATGAAGTAAACCGAACCCTCATCTCCTGCATCCTGGGCACAATCATCATCGCCCTCTTTGTCTTCACCAACGACAGCAGTGACCATTCCTGGTTCATCAAAATGACGGGTCGTTACATGCTCATTCATACCCTGGCTACGCTCATCGTCCGGCTGGCCATCCTGAATGTGGTGAAGCGCCGGCTGCAACTGGGCAAGACGGGCTTTCGTACCCTCATCATCGGTGGAAATGCGCTGGCTATTGATGTGTATAAACGCATCAGTAAAAGCCCGGTCAAACTGGGAAACATCTTTATTGGTTTCACCTACAGCAACCTCGAAGCGAGCAATGGAATGAGCCATTACCTGCCTCAGCTTGCCCACCTTTCCCAGCTCGAAGAAACGATTGACCAGCACCACATAGAAGAGGTGATAGTGGCTGTGGACTCCAGCGAACATTACCTGCTGGAATCTATCCTGACCCGGCTGAGCCACCGCCCGGTGGTTGTCAGCTTCCTGCCTGACACCTACGATATTATCTCCGGCTCGGTAAAGACCAGCAACGTGTACGATGTAGGCCTGGTGCACATCTACCCGGACCTCATGCCTGATTGGCAGCGTGTTTGCAAACGCGTTATTGATGTGGGTGTGTCTCTCAGTGCCATCTTGCTGCTCTCGCCGCTGTATGCCTTTGCGGCGTTGCGCGTCCGGCTTTCTTCCCCCGGCCCGGTCTTGTATATGCAGGAGCGCATTGGCCAATATGGCCGTCCTTTCCGTATCCTCAAGTTCCGTTCCATGCGGCAAGATGCTGAGGTCAATGGCCCAGCCCTTTCCAGCAAAGACGACCCCCGCATTACCCGTTGGGGACGCGTGATGCGCAAATGGCGTATTGATGAACTGCCCCAATTTTTCAACATCCTCCGGGGCGATATGAGCCTCGTTGGGCCCCGGCCTGAGCGGGAATATTTCATCAACATTATCTCCCAAAAGCGCCCCCACTACAAGTACCTGCATAAGGTGAAGCCGGGTCTTACCAGTTGGGGTATGGTTCAGTTCGGCTACGCCGAAAATGTGGACGAGATGATTGAGCGCATGAAATATGACCTGCTCTACATTGAAAACTGCTCCCTTGCCCTCGACCTGAAAATCCTGCTTTATACCTTCATCGTTCTGTTTCAGGGACGGGGTAAATGATTCCCTGTTCCTGCTGCCTGCTCCAACTTCAACGTACCTCTTCTCTTGGCATACCAGATTAAGCTTCCTCAATTCGAAGGCCCTTTCGACCTGTTGCTGTTCTTTATCGAGCGAGATGAGCTGGACATATACAACATCCCCATCCACAGCCTTATTCAGGATTTCTTAGCCTACATCCACCAGCTCGAAGCCCTGGATATTGAATTGGCCTCAGAGTTCATTTTGTTCGTGTCCACCCTGATGCGCATCAAAGCCAAAATGCTCCTGCCCCGCCGCGAACTGGATGCTACCGGAAACGAAATAGA
Source organism: Bacteroidota bacterium (assembly GCA_018267625.1). Classification (GTDB taxonomy): domain Bacteria; phylum Bacteroidota; class Bacteroidia; order Chitinophagales; family Chitinophagaceae; genus UBA1952. Next base: position 48,612 of record JAFDYC010000051.1, on the reverse strand, counting down.
CCCCCGCCAGGAACTCGTGGATAAGATTCTTGAATACAAACGATTCAAGGAAGCTTCTGAAACGATGGCAGGCCTCGAAGCGGAGCGCCTGCTGGCACAAAAAAGAGGTAATATCCGCGCTGAACTGGAAGCCGTCAGTGAAGCACATAGCGAAGGCACCGAAGTACAAACTATCACGGTTTACAAGCTCGCCCAGACCTTCGAAAAACTTCTCAAACGCCTCAAGGAACGCACTGACAAGCCGCAGCACGTCGTTGTGAAATACAACTACAGCCTCGAGGGGCAGCGTAGTTTCCTCATCGATCACCTCAGCCAGGCCGGACGCCTCAGCTTCGAAGCCCTCTTCACTCAGGCCGAAAACCGTATCCACGCCATCTTCACGTTCTTAGCCATGCTGGAACTGATTCAGCAACGTTTCCTCAGTATTCTCAGCGGCACGGGACGCAATAATTTCATTCTGGAGTGGAATGAAAACCGCGAAGCAGAAGCCAGTCCAACTTCATAGGACCCAGATCGTTCCTTTTCCTTTTGAGTATTTTTTTAGCCAGCATGGGGAAAGCTTTTTGGCACCCATTGTGGCCTGCCTGAATCGTACCCTTAGTCAAAAGTCCTCTGTGTAGCATTTCCCGGAATACGGCCTGCTCTGCATTGATTTTGCCCATGAGTCCATGTCGGTAAGATGACAACAGAAACGGTTGTCTTGCACTACATTTGAAATGCTTTCGGAAACGAAGGCAACCAAATGAATCCCGGTGCTGTCGAACAGTAATCCGGGGTTTGTTGTTTTTATCCGGCACCAATACCTGCATGTCCAGCAGGCTGTTCCCCTGCCGGTGTATGAGAGCTATTCGGGGCCTTATACATGAAACTTAATGCCCTGAGCCAGGGGGAGGGTAGCTCCCCAGTTCATCGTGTTCGTCTGCCGGCGCATGTACGCTTTCCAGGCATCTGAGCCACTCTCACGGCCACCGCCCGTTTCTTTTTCGCCGCCAAAGGCGCCCCCTATTTCCGCTCCGCTCGTACCGATGTTGATATTGGCAATGCCGCAATCAGATCCCTGATGGGAAAGAAAGCTTTCTGCTTCCCGCATGTTCAGGGTAAACAGAGCAGAGGACAAGCCCTGAGGCACATCGTTCTGCATTGCGATGGCCTCTTCAAGCTTACTGTATTTCATCAGGTAAAGGATGGGAGCAAAGGTCTCGTGCTGTACAATTTTGAACCGGTTTTCCACTTCGTAAATACAAGGCTTCACGTAGCAGCCGCTTTCGAATCCTGAGCCTGAAAGCACCCCACCTTCCACCACGGCTTTTCCGCCCTCGGCTTTTATTTCCGTAAGGGCTTTCATATAATGCTGTACGGCATCCTGGTCTATGAGTGGGCCAACGTGTGTCGTTTCCAGAAGCGGGTCGCCGATGACGAGCTGGCTATAGGCATGAACCAATTTTTCTTTAAACGTTTCAAATACGTTTTCGTGAATGATGATACGGCGGGTTGTGGTGCAGCGTTGCCCGGCAGTGCCCACAGCTCCAAACACACAACCAATGAGTGCCATGTTCAGGTCCGCATGTTCAGAAATGATGATGGCATTATTACCGCCCAGCTCCAGCAATGACTTGCCCAGGCGTTGCCCTACGGCAGCTCCCACAGCCTTACCCATTCGCGTGCTGCCGGTGGCGCTTAGCAGGGGCACCCGCGTGTCTTCAGATAACCATTTGCCTACTTCAGCCCCCCCGCATACTAAACCATTAATGCCTTCCGGCGCACCGGCATTTATTAATACCTCCCCGATGATATGGAAGCAAGCCAGCGCACAAAGCGAGGTTTTCTCAGAAGGTTTCCACACGCATACATCACCACAAACCCAGGCAATAAAGGCATTCCAGCTCCACACCGCTACGGGGAAGTTGAATGCAGAAATAACACCTACGATGCCCAGTGGATGCCATTGCTCATACATGCGGTGCATGGGCCTTTCGCTATGCATTGTAAGGCCATATAGCTGGCGGGACAAACCCACGGCGAAGTCGGCTATGTCTATCATTTCTTGCACTTCGCCCCAGCCTTCCTGAAGGGATTTTCCCATCTCATAACTCACCAAGCGGCCCAGTGGGTCTTTGTGTTTGCGCAAGGCATCGGCTATCTGCCGCACTACATCTCCGCGCTTGGGAGCAGGCCACATCCGCCAAACTTCAAAGGCTTCTGTGGCTTTTTGTATGACGGCTTCGTAAGCAGCAGAATCAGTGGTGCGGAAACTGCCTATTTCTTTACCGTCAACTGGAGAGTAGGAATGAAGTTGTTCGCCTTGTGAGGCAATCCATTGAGCACCGGTGGAAGTGCCGTGATTTTCTTTTTGAATTCCCAGGCTGGAAAGTATTTCAGAGAGCTGCATGAGCGGATTTTTAATTGCCGCGCGAAGGTACAGCCTTAGCCTGCCGGGAAATAAATCTACCTGTTTTGAAACCGCATTTTAGGGAAATGTGCTGTGTGGGTTCGGCACTATTAAATTTTAATCCAAGCCGCTTCATTCAGGCTTTCAGAAACCGCGATGCTGGCCAGGCTGCTGTTCCAAATTTCATCGGCTTGCATCGGCATCTCGTCCCCCTTCAGGCTACCAAGCCATTGATGGATGAGCTGTTCATGCCCTTTGTCTTGCCGGGAACTTAGCGCTACACTTTTCGAAAAGCCATACCCTTTTAACCGCCTCCAGTTTTCGATAATGAGGCTTTGTCCGGCCCGGTGTAGTTCCACTCGCTCCTTGTCATATGCTTTTGCGCCATTGCAGAAATAATTGAGCACCGCCTGTGAGCCATCTGCAAAGCGCAATAGGATGCTGGCATCCTCATCCGCTCCGTCCATACGGTTGGCGCAAACGGCATTGATGCGGCTGCCGGTAAAAAAGCAGCAGAGGTCAATAAAATGGCAGGCTTCTCCAATAATTCGTCCACCCTGAATTGCCCGGTCGCTGAGCCAATGATGCACGGGCAGGCTACCGGCATTTACGGTGATGCAGATATTAAAGGGTGCCGTTCCCGGGGGCATGAGCGATTTTGCCTGCTGCGCAAAAGGAGCAAAACGACGATTGAAACCAACGGTCAACCCGCAGCCGGAACGGGCCCAGGCCTGGCGAATCGCTTCCAATTCTTGCCGGGTCAGGGCCAAGGGCTTTTCTACAAAGACATGTTTGCCTGCTTTCAATGCAGCAATTGTTTGTGCGGCATGGCTGCTGTGGGGCGTGGCAATGACAACGGCTTCTATACGGGTATCTTCCAAAGCATCTTGTAAGTCGGTTCCGGCTTCTGCCGAACCTGATTTCTGAGCTAGCATTGCCGCCGATAGCCCATTCCGGCTGATGACCCAGTGCAGGCTGGCAGCCTCTTTCCTGAGTGCAGGAAACAACACCGCAGAAGCAAAATTCCCGGCTCCAATCAGCGCAATCCCTTTTCCGGAAATTTGCCGGGCCAGCTCTTGTTTCTGGTTTATTGTTTCTACCCGGGTCTCTTCCTTTGGATACTCAAAAACGATAGCCATACCTGGGTCCTTTGTGCCCAACTGTGCATAGGCCTGGAGTGCATCGGTAAATGGCAGGCGGGAAGAAATCAGTGGCTTTACATCCAGTTTTTTGCTGCGCAGGGCTTCCAGTACCGCTTCGAAATTTCGGTTTTCCGTCCAACGCACATAGCCAATAGGATAGTCTAAGCCTTGCTGCTCGTAGCCGGGTTCGTACCGGCCCGGCCCATAGGAACTACTGACTTGAAAACTGAGTTCTTTTTTGAAAAAAACGTCCCGGCTCAACTTCATATCCACTACGCCGCTCAGGATAACTCTTCCTCGTTTGCGACACATATCAGCGGCTGCATTCAAAATGGAATCGTGCTGTGCTGCGGCTGTGATGATGACAGCATCTGCACCATGTCCGCCGGTAAGGGCCCGCACTTCATCCCCATTCCTTTGCGTCAGTGGAATCAAGCCTTGAGCTGCTGCCAGTGCTTTACGTGGTTCAGAAAGTTCTGCGCCCAACACCCGGCAACCATTAGCCAGCAATAATTGTGCGGTAAGCTGCCCAATCAGCCCCAGGCCAATCACCACTACTGTTTCACCAAAAGAGGGAGCTGCCAGTCGAATGCCCTGGAGCGCAATGGCGCCAAGAGTAGTAAATGCTGCTTCTTCATCTAGTACTTCATCAGGAATCTTAGCGATAAGGTTGCGGGCTACACTGACGATTTCGGCATGAGGGCCGTTACTGGCCACCCGATCACCCGGTCGGATGTCTTGGATGCCGCTGCCTACAGCCAGGACTATTCCAGCGCTGCTATATCCTAAGGATATCGGTCGGTCGAGCTTGCCTTTAACTGCTCTCAGCGTTGCCAGAAAGCCATCGGTTTTCATCTTTTGTAGTACCTGTTGGGCTCGTTCGGGCTGTGCACGCAACTTGCCAATCCAGCCGGCTTTACCAAACTCAATTAACATGCGTTCGGTACCGGGCGATACTACACTGGCTGTATTTCGGATGAGTACTTCGCCTGGTAGCAGGTTGGGCACCGGGGCCTCTATCAGCTCAGGCTGACCGTTGCGAAAAGGCAGGATTATTTGCTTCATGCGGTTGCTGCAAATTGGCGCAGCCAGCTTTCAATGCAAAGCAGCGAAAATAGCGTGTAGGCTGCGTCGTGTTGCTCTGTTGCCTGCTGTACGATGAGCTTTTCAATGGCTTCTGGCCTGAAGAATCCATAGTTCAGAAATGTTTTGTCGAGCAATCGTTCGTGCAGGATGGCTTGCATCGGCCCACTCATCCATGCCCGCAGGGGCGCTCCGAAACCAGTCTTACGGCGTTCAATAATTTCTCGGGGCAATAAAGGGGCCGCCAGTTCCCGCAAAATCCATTTTGTGGTTCGGCCCCGCAGTTTAAAAACGGGAGGTAATGCCGCTGCACAGTTTACGATGTGTGCGTCAGCAAAAGGCACCCGGGCTTCTATGGAATGCGCCATGCACATCTGGTCAGTGTAGGCCAAATTGTGATGGGGTAAAAAACTACGTTGTTCCAGAAAAAGCATCTGTTGCAAGAGCTGCTTTTCATCGGGGATTTCTTCCAGTAAAAGCAAGAGCAATTCTTCCTGACTGCCAATAGAAATATCATTCTGAAAAAGCGAATGGACTTCTGCCGGTTTTGTCCATAAATGGCTGTGGACGGCAGCATGTAAGGCCTGCATACCGGCTGCTGAAAAGAGCTTTTCTAACCTGCGTTGCAACACGAGATTCACGGGCAAACAATGCGGCCAGCGGGCAGAGCTTTTGGGTAGGAAACGGAGCATCTTATAGGCAGGGATAGCCAGATGCCTTCTGTAGCCGGAAAAAACATCATCTCCGCCGGCTCCACTGAGCAGCACATGCACGCCTTTATTCTTAGCTGCGGAAGCAATTTGCCCTACATACCAGGCAGCGGGGTCGGCTTGAGGTTCGCCCAAACTATGGGTCATGGAATCAATCCATGATCCCGAAGGTTCAATCACTCCGGGGATCTCTTGTAGGGGCAAGTCAAGGTGCTGTGCTGCTTTTCGGGCATAAGGCAAGTCGTCATCAAACCCTTCAGCCGACAGGCCATCGCCGGTGTTGATGCAAAAAGCCTGAATCTTTTCAGCATGGCCGGAAGCTTTGGCCCAGGCAGCAATTAGGCTGGAATCTAAGCCGCCGGAAAGCATGATCCCTACAGGCACATCAGCATGAAGCTGGCTGCTGACGACTTCTTGCAGGGTATGGTTCAGCTCTTGCAGAGCAGTAGGCCTGAGCCGCTCATCCGCAGCAGGCATGGGAATGCGGTAATAGCGCCGCGCATCAGGTATCGGCCCATTGAAGGGCAGGCTGAGGCTATGCCCAGGCAACAGCTTTCGGACATACCGGAACGGAGTCGCTTCAGAGGGGCAGTAGAGGTAGCTCAGATAGGTTGCAAATACTTCCGGCCTCAGGCTGAAATCCAATTCAGATATGCTGCGTAAGGCAGGAAGGGTAGAAGCAAAAAGCAGGATGCCCTCTTTCTGATAGAAGTACAATGGCTTTACGCCAAGCGGGTCGCGGGCCAGGAAAAGACGCTGAGCCGCTTCATCCCATAGGGCAAACGCAAAATCGCCATTCAAATGATGCAGGCAATCTTCGCCCCAGGCTAAGTAGGCATGTAGCAATACTTCTGTATCACAGTCCGACTGGAACGTGTGCCCTTTCCGGATCAATTCATTTCGAAGAGTAGCTGCCTGGTATAGCTCTCCGTTATAGACGAGGCAGCAACGGCCATCTGGGCTCAACATAGGCTGCCTGCCTGCTTCACTCAGGTCTTGAATAGCCAGGCGGGTGTTGGCCAGCCAGAGGCCCGGTCGCCGCCAAAGGCCCTGGCTATCCGGCCCGCGATGTGCCAGGCTTTGCAGGATTTTTTGCTCCCCTTCCGGGGAAAGTGAATGATGGAAACCGCCCGCGATACCGCACATGATAGAAGCCTTAGAGCCAATTGCTGAGCTCCGAAAATAACCCGGCGAAGCTTGTGGCAGGTATTACAGGCCCGAACCCCTTGGCTCTTGCCTTGCTACCCGTTTATAGTTGCTCATTTTCCATCCTTCAGCTTACCAGCAAATACCTTCCTGAATTTATCCAGTTTCGGGCGGATGACGAACTGGCAATAAGGCTGCTCCCCGTTTTCGTTGTAGTAGTTCTGGTGGTAATCTTCTGCTTTGTAAAAAGCTCCGGCGGGTGCTATTTCGGTTACTACAGGCCCACCGAAGGCGTGCTCATCATTGAGTAATTTCTTGTAATGCTCTGCCTTCTGCCGTTGTGCATCGTTGTAATAAAAAATCACCGAGCGATATTGGGTGCCTACATCGTTGCCCTGGCGGTTGAGCTGCGTGGGGTCGTGTGCTGTCCAGAAGGCAGCTAAAAGTTCATCGTAAGAAATTTCTTTCGGGTCATAGGTGATGCGGGAAACTTCGGCATGGCCGGTGGTACCGCTGCATACTTGCTTGTAAGTAGGGTTGGCCACCGTGCCACCCATATAGCCGCTTTCTACTTTTTTGACGCCTTTGAGCTGTTGAAACTGAGCTTCTGTGCACCAAAAGCAACCGGCGCCGAAAGTGGCTTGTTGCAGGCTGGCATTTGTTGCATCAAGAGCGGGGGAGGTCATCTGGTTGAATGTTTTTGAATGAACAAAGTTGCCGCTCTTATTTTGGGCACAGGCACTGAAACTGAGTAAGGAACAAAGAGCCACGATGAGGCCGGAATGTCTGGAATACATAATGAAATAAAAGTAGGCAACTGCCCTGCTGATAACATTGTAAACAATAGCCTGGAGCCCTTGTTTAACAGGAATTTCGAAGTGTTTTTAAGGCAGGAAAAAAGATTTTGCCGGAAGGGTCATCCACTTATTTTTGCCGCGGAGAGATGGCAGAGTGGTCGAATGCGGCGGTCTTGAAAACCGTTGACTGTAACAGGTCCGGGGGTTCGAATCCCTCTCTCTCCGCTGTTCAGAAGGCCTCATTGGTTTTTCCGACCTTTGGGGCCTTTTTGGTAGAATCAGGAGAGGTGCCAGAGAGGTCGAATGGGCCGCACTCGAAATGCGGTGTGTGGGCAACTGCACCGGGGGTTCGAATCCCTCCCTCTCCGCAGAAACTTGCAGCAGAGCGTGCTGATTAATAAAGCTTGCCCGACTGAAATCGCGGTGGGCTCATTCCAGCCTGAAGTGCTCGTGCATAGCCGGAATCTCTACATCCTTAAAGCCTTTTTTGCGCAGCCGTTCTGCGAAATGAATCTGCACTTCATACTCGCCATGCACTAAAAACAGGCGCTGCACCTGCTTAGGATCCTGACAGGCCAACCATTGGCTCAGATCTTCATAATCGCCGTGGGCACTGAGACTGTGCATAGCGGCCACCGAGGCCCTCACCGGATAAGGACGACCAAAAATGCCCACCTCGTCCCGGCCTTCTTGCAAGCGGGCCCCTAACGATTGAGGCTCGCAATACCCGGTTAATAAGATTCCGTTTCGTTCATCGCTGATGGCGTGGGCTATGTGGTGTTTCACCCGGCCCGCTTCGGCCATGCCGGATGCCGAGATGATCACACAAGGGTGGGGGTAGTCATTTAAGGCGATAGACTCGGCGACATCGTGGATGAAGGCCAGGCCCTGAAATCCAAACACATCATCGTCATGGTGTAAAATGTCCTGTACGGTTTTGTTGAAGCACTCCGGATGTTCCCGCATCACGGTGGTAGCCTTGGCAGTAAGCGGACTGTCCACGTAATATGGCAGCTTCGGCAACCGATGCTCCAGCTCCAGCCGATTCAGAAGAAAAAGGATTTCCTGACTGCGACCGACGCTGAATGCCGGGATAATCAGCTTTCCTTTTTGCTGCAGGCAGATTTTTTCGATTTGCGCTAACAGAAAATCCTGTGATTCGGCCACGGGCGGGTGGAGTTTGTCGCCATAGGTGGACTCCATGATGATATAGTCTGCCTGGGGGAAGCGTTGGGGCGAACGCAGGATGATATCGCGGTAACGGCCTACATCCCCGGAAAAAGTAATGCGGGTGCTCTTCCCATTTTCTTGCAGAATCAGGTTTACGGCGGCGCTACCCAGGATATGCCCACAATCGGTGTAGTATAATTCGATCCCCGAATCAACCTGGATGTTTCGGTCATAGTCCACAACATGAAGCAGGTGAAAAACAGCTTCTACATCCTCCACGGTATAGAGAGGCTCTTCCAGGTTATTACGCCCACTTTTACTCCTTTGTTTATTGACGTAGCGTATGTCCGCTTCCTGAATATGCGCCGAATCTTCCAGAAGGATGCGCATGAGGTCGGCAGTCGCTTTCGTGCAATAGATAGGCCCCTGATAGCCGTCTTTGACTAAGCGGGGCAGGAGGCCGGTATGGTCAATATGCGCGTGCGAGATGATCACACAGCTCAGGGATTTAGGTTCAAATCCCCAGGTATGATTCAATTGCATGGTTTCCTTACCCATCCCCTGGAACATGCCGCAATCCAGCAGGATTTTTCTACCGTCATTCAGTTGGATGATATGCTTGGAGCCGGTAACCGTTCGGGCTGCACCGTGGAAAGAGATTTTCATAGTAGTTCAGTCTTCAAAAAAAATGCCCTTGGAACAGGGTGCGATGAAAAAGGAGGATGATGCACAAAAGGGGTTAGAAATTCAGGGGCTGTATTCTGCCCGGCGAATAGACACAAGTTTGTCTGTTTTCCGCACATTAGCCCTTGCTTACCGATTAAAATAGTTGTCATTTCGTTAGATAATTGTTTGGAAGAAGCGTACCGTTTTTAGAGGAGGTAACTTGCGGCTCCTTTTAAAAAAATCTTCCACAGCCTTGATTATGAAAAAGTCCCGCTCCCTGTTGGTGCGTTCACTTTCTATTGCCTGCTTTGCAGCGCTGGGCCTGGGCATTACAGCCGCAAATGCAAGCCCCGGTGCTTCTGAGGCCAACTCAAACTGGATCATGTTTTCCCCTTCGGAAGGCCTCCAGGCGAGCCATGCTGCCGAAATCCTGACGAAACGCCTAGACTTGCGCAACGGAATAGACGAGCTGCGACCTGCATTTGATGAGAAGCCCGGAAATGGCCTCGAAATCCAGCGTTTCAACCAATACTTCAAAGGCATCCATGTGGTTCATGGCAGCTATGTGCTGGCTTCAAAAGAGGGGGTTGCTGCGTATGCATTTGGCAAATTCTTCCGCCTTGATGCCTCAACGACTGTCACACCCGGGCTGACCGAAAACCAGGCCCTTAACCAGGCTCTTCAAGCTACCGGAGCCAGCCAATATGCCTGGCAGGTGGACCCTAAAGAAACCCAGCCCAAGGGCGAATTGGTTTTTGTAGCTGATTTTTCAAGTGGTGCACCCGACGGAAAACCCCGCCTGGCCTATGCATTTGATGTGTATGCCACCGAACCTCTTAGCCGCGACAAGGTGTATGTAGATGCACAAAACGGAAACATCCTGCTGCGCGACGCTATTATGAAACATGTAGCCATTACCGGCAAATCATTGTATAGCGATACTGTGAGTATGCAAGGTGGTTTTGTGAATGGCAAGTATGCCTTGCACGACAGTACCCGGGGTAATGGCATTTTCACCTATGATGTAATGAATGGCACCCCGAGTGGCTATCAAATGCTGACCAATCCATCCGTTCGCCGGGATGACACCAGCTCAACTACTTTTTTCCGTCAAGACCCTTCCATAGACGCTCACTGGGGCGCTGAGAAAGTGTATGACTACTGGAAAAACTTACACAGCCGCAATAGCTGGGATGGTGCTAATGGCGCGCTCTACAGCTTTGTTCACTATGGTGTGAATTATCAAAACGCTATGTGGAATGGTTCGGCAATGGTGTATGGTGATGGCGGCGGTGGCCTGGGCGCTTTTACCACATTGGATATCTGCGGTCATGAAATTGGACACGGCGTTTGCCAAAGCACCGCCGGCTTGGTGTATCAGGGTGAATCGGGCGGCATGAATGAAGGCTTTTCGGACATCTGGGGGGCATTGATTGAAAATTATGGAAACCCTCATGAGCATGATGCCATTCCAAAAAATATGTGGCTCATCGGCGAAGAACTCGGCACCACCCTGCGCGATATGAGTGCACCTAAACGCTTCGGCCAGCCCGATACATACTTAGGTCAGAACTGGATTTATACCGGCTCCGGCTGCGACAATCAAAACGACCACTGCGGCGTACATACTACCAGCGGGGTGCTCAACTATTGGTTTTACCTGCTTACCCAGGGCGGAAAAGGAACCAATGATAATGGCGATAATTACCAGGTAGCAGGAATTGGACCGATCAAGTCGGGTGCCATTGCCTATGCTACCGAGCTTTCCCTGAATTCTACCGCGAACTATGCCAGTGCCCGTGCCGCTTCCATTGCAGCCGCCACTACGCTCTATGGCACCTGCTCTCCTGAACTGGAGGCCGTGACCCGTGCCTGGTTCGCAGTAGGTGTAGGATCTAATTACACCGCCTGCAAACCGGAAGTCTCTTTTGCAGCTACTTCCATGTCCGTTGATGAAAATGCGAATGCTAATGGTTGCTCTGCCAGCCATGTCGTCACCGTGCCTGTTGTCCTCAGTGGCCCAACACCCAGCGGGGGCACTGCTACCGTAACCGTTGTTGCTGTGGGTGGTTCTGCCGTGGCCGGAGTGGACTATGACTTCACAACTTCCACACTCAGCTTCGGTTCCGGTGCAACGGCTTCGCAATCCGTAAACCTGAAGATTTACGACAATGGCTATCAGTCAGGAAATAAGTATGTGGACCTTGCCCTCAGCCTTAATCCCAACGGCAGCACGCTCACGCAAGCCAGCGTCATGGATACCATCCGAGTTTTAATCGTCAATGACGACCGTGCCCCACAGTTAGGCACTTCTGAATACCATGCAATCGGCAATGCTTCCAGCACCGCAAATAACAGTTCTCCCTTTATGAGTTCTCGTATAGCAGGCCGCGGACAATACATCTACACTGCCGCTGAACTGGCAGCCGGTAGCCTGCGTGCGGGCGCTCCTATCACAGAAGCTTCCTTCTTCATCACTCAAAAAGGCAGCACCCAGGCTTTCAGCGGCTATACCGTGAAAATGGGACTTACCAATCAAACCAGCTTCAGCAATGCCTTTCTAAATGATGCCGGATTTACCACAGTATATAGCGGGAACTACACCACCAAAACGGGCTGGACAACTATCAGCTTCAGCACGCCATTCGTTTGGGATGGAACCTCCAACATTGTGGTGCAGGTCTGCTACACCAATGCCGGTACCTCTGGCAGCAACGACATCGTGAATGCTACTGCTAACGGCTCTTCTGCTGCAACAGCTTGGGGCCTTTCCAATGGCTGCAGCCTCGCCCTTACCCCAAGCAATATTTCTTATTACCGCCCGGTTGTCCGCTTCACCCAGAACATAGATCCAACCGACATCGCTACCCACACCGGCGACAACCGTTCCTGGAATGTAGCCGCCGGAAATGCAGTTTATTTCTACACCCAGCCGAACAATGAAATTATCGCTACGGTGCTAGGGTCTTACCACGATATGGATTGCATGACTGCCAGCGTGGTTGCCAGCGGCAATGGTTTTCAGCTTACACCCAGTGGCAAATACCGCTCCCTGAAAGAATTTGAACTGAGCAGTGCAGGCCCTTCAACCAGCCAGGACACCTTCGATGCCATCTTTTATTTCAACAATGATGAGCTAGGCGGCATCAGCCTCGACGGCATCAACCTCTGCCACACAACTGCCAGCAGTTATGCGGGTATGAACAGCTCCAACACCGACTTCCAGCCGGTCACCAGCTTCATCTTTGGCCAAAACTGGACGGGTTTCCGGGGTACCTTCTACGGCCTGGGCCGCTACTTCCTTACCAACGGGGCCGATGCTCTGAGCACCGCCAATCTACAGCTTGCAAGTGGCGCACTCTGGACAGGCGCCAACCCCTTCCGCGAGGCTCCTGTACTGTACTGGAACCTCAACCAGGCGGAGCAGGTGCGCATCCGACTTTATGACATCACCGGTAAGACAATCTATTCTTCGGACACCCGTCTGGATGCAGGCACGCACAGCCTCGAATTGCACGGACAAAGTGATTTTGCTCCCGGCTCTTACATTCTCCAGGTGGTTCGGCCCGGTTCTGTCTTCTCCAGGCAGATGATTAAGCAGTAAGTACCCATTTCATTACGATAAAAACCGGCTTCTTCCCGAAGCTGGTTTTTTTATGCTCGTTTGAAAATTTTTTTATAGAGTCAGCTTGAATGCCCTGAAAGAGCTTCATTGCAGCCTGTCCTGAATTATGAATCCGAGTGAGCTGAAATAGATACTAAAGAGCGAAACAGAACTGATTTAGAAACTCTCTTCTGCTTTTTTCCCGCCCCAAAAACCGATGAATAATAAGATTGCTGACAGCCCGAGGAGCATGGTTGTGGGCAGCACAACATCTGCCCAGGATCCCTGGCGTAAAATCACGTTTTGGATGCCTTCCAGCCCCCAATGCAAGGGAGAGCAACGGGCCATTCCCTGCATCACTTTTGGTAAAATTTCTGCGGGCACCCAGATGCCTCCCAGCGCGGAAAGAATAACGATAGAAATAGCACCAAAACTGACTGCCTGAATACCGCTGCGGAACACACTGCCTATGAGGTTTCCGTAGGCGGTAGCACACAATGCCGTGGCAATCACGACTGGGGTAATGGCCCAAGGGTGGGCTCCTAAATCCAAAGCGGGCAAACCTACTAATGGCATTACCAAAAACCCAACCAGGCACATGGCGATAAACTGCAGACAGCATAGGATGGTGTTGGCTAATATCCGGCCGATAGCCAGCCCCAATGCCGTGCCTGGAATCAAAGAAACCCGGAGGGCACTGCCTTGTTCGCGCTCGCGCACAATATGCCCGCCTAAAGGAACCACGATAAAAAACATCCCGAAGATGGCCCATGCAGGCACATTGTGTTGCACGCTGTTCAGATGCTGTGTGTTGGCCATGCTGGTTCCGGTTTGTTCATCGCGGATACTGAGTGCGTCCATCATGGCTGTCCACCTTTCTTGGGAAGTGGTATCCTGCTTGTTTCCGGCGAGTTTGTTCAGACGATTCATTAGCACTTGCATGGAGGCGCTGCTCACAGCTTTATCTAATGCCGCATGAATAGCCAGGTGAAAGGCAGGGCGGGTGGTAGGGTCAAAGAGGAGCCGGATATTCATGGAGTCGCGAGGGGCACGTTGCGGCAACTTGCCGGCACTCATTGAGGCGCTCAAAGAATTAGCTACTGAATTGGCGGCATTGGCAAGTTCATTGCCGGCACCCCGTGGGATGATGAGGCCGATTTTATACTTGCCTTGTTGCAATAATTGCCGAAGCCGGACCGGACTGAGTGGCATTCCCTCTACGGAGTCTAATAGCTCAATACCCGGGCTTTTATGAAAAGCTGTAGCAACGGCTTCGCTGAGTGTGCCCCGGTCTTCATCAGCAACAAGAATTTTTAGTTGTAGGTTTTGGTAGTCGCGAAAGGGTGCATCTTGCACTAAGGCCATAATCAAAATGAGTAGGGCCGGCATGGCCAGCAAAATGAGCAGGCCGCCGGGGTCCCGGCGTAAAATCAACCACTCTTTGATAATGGTTGCATAGATAATTTTCGCGAAGCGCAAAAAAGAAATAGCAGTTTAAGGAGGTTAATCGCGAAGGGAATGCCCCGTGTGGTAAAGGAAAACATCTTCCAGGCGGCGGCATCCTGATGTAGTTGATATTAATTCTTGAGGACTTCCCTGAGCTACCATCTTGCCTTCATCAACAATGCAGACGGTATCACAAATCTGCTCCGCTTCTTCCATTTGATGGGAAGTATAGACAATCGTTTTTCCTTGACTACGGCATTCCTCCAGGAAACTCAGGATAAGGGCCCGGCTGTGCACATCCACGCTGGCTGTTGGTTCATCGAGTATGAGTAGTTCGGGCTCGTGCAGTAGGGAGGCGATGATGTTTAGTCTTCTTTTCATGCCACCACTGTATCGGCTGACCCGTTTGTCCGCATGAGCTTCTAAGCCGAGTCGCTCCATCAGGTTCTTGCTGCGCTGACGGATCTGCGTTTCGCTCAGGTTGTAAAGTCTGCCGAGGTAACGAAGATTTTCTAATCCTGTGAGGGCAGGGTAGAGGGCAATATGCTGGGGCACCAGTCCTAATTTCCCTTTGATGGCAGGCATGTTTTGCTGTGCATTCAAGCCAAAAAGGGTGGCCGTTCCCGAGTCGGCAGGAATTAAGCCACAGAGGATTTTTATGGTAGTTGTTTTTCCGGCACCGTTGGGCCCCAGAAGTCCGAAGATTTCTGAATAAGGTACAGATAAGGAAAGCCCGTCCAGTGCCGGCACCGAAGCACCGGGGTAGGATTTACATAGTTTTTCAACATAAATGGCGAAGCTCATTAATCGTAGCTCAACTCCTTTACCAGGCTTTGGGGCAATTTGGGCAACATAGTGCGGGGCAGAAGATACGAAGTCAATTCAGCCAATTCTTTAAAGATGGTATGGCTATCAGCCGCCTTTTGGAGGTAATCAGCGCCGGTGCTTCCTCCGGTACCAGTGCGTTTGCCAATAGTGCGTTGCACCATGTGAATATGCCGGTGGCGCCACATGGAAAGCAGTTCATCCACTTCAAGCAAAGTACTGAGCAATTCATAGGGCAATTGCATCAGCGGATAGTCGCGGTATAGTAGGATAAACAAGGCATTTTGAGTAGCTGTGAAGGATAGGTTTCGGCCTTCAGGGTATGAAGCAGCGTCATTAAAAAGGCGGTCAAATTGTTGCAAATTAGCTTCTTCGCCAGGTAGCAGACTTTCTTGATAAGCATTCCGATATAGGCTATAGAAGTCTGAACCATCAGACCAATGATTGCTTTTCAAATTGATGAACGGCATACGCTCCAGCCAATTGTTGACCAGCACAAACAGGGATTGTTCCTGCTCTGCCTTTTTTACCCGTGCAATGTCTGCCTCTGAAAGCTGGGACAGATAATAACCCTGCCCATAGCGGGCATTATAATGCAAGCCTAAGGCAGCTTCAATCATCTTAAACTGGACGCTTTGGAAGCCGGAGGCCGGACGTAATAAATCGCGGAAATCTAAAAAATCGAGAGGGGTCATAGTTTCCATCACAGTCATTTGACTAACCGTGATTTCAAGAATGCGGCAAATCCTTTTCAGACGATGAACGCAATTATGTATGTCAGGCGAACTATTCGCTATTTCAGGTTTGCGGAACACTTTTCGGATGACATCCAGTTCAAACAAAATTTGCTTAAACCATAATTCATACGCTTGGTGAATAATGATGAAAAGCATCTCATCATCAGCAGTTTGCCCATCTTTTGTACTCTCTGGTTCCTGAGCATTCAAGATTTTATCGAGCTGTAAATACTCTGCGTAGTAAACTGGCGGGCGTTCTTTGTGTTGCATGGTGTGAAGTTAGGTAGTCGCCATATTTGCAAGACAAATTACTCTCTTGTTTTCCCAACACCTTCAGTCTGTGGACAAAACGCTCCTAAGAGAACAAATTCTACAAAAAGAATGGGTTCGTGCTTTTGACTTATTGGCCGCTCCTTTGCAAACAGCACTTTGGGAAATGGGCTCATTTGAAGGATTCCTAAAAATAATTTCCCCCATTGAACGGCTCGTAATCTGCTTCGATTATTTCCGGTCGAACCTGATACAAGGAGGCTATATTCAAGTCTTTCAAAACGGTTACGCACCTCTGCTAATGTGGGCCATTCAATCGGCTCAGGAACTTGAATTTGAATCAGAGATTTGGCAAAGTTTAGATGCAGCACTCAAGGTGTATGTACTTAACAACGAAATGCTTAGTAAGGAATATTCGGTAGAAGAATTTGCCCGTTTGTATGTTAAATTCCCAGAGTTTGAACTATTGGAAACGAGTTACAAATTGCTGGAGCCTATGGGGCTTCAGGAAATCCTAAATAGGGCATTATCTGAATAAAAGGCTATATCAGAATGAATTTTTTTAGAAGGAAATAGCTTTAAGACCTCATTTTCTTCAAAATATATTAAGAGGGCAGCTCTCTACTTATTCGTACCTTCGCGGCCATTTCGGCAAAAGTAGGGGCAATTTCTATCAATTATCCCTCCTTAAGTTTAAGAATCAAGAAATTACGAATTATGCTTTCAGTTCAAAACCTATCGCTTCGCTACGGGAAACGCGTCTTGTTTGAAGAAGTAAATATTCGATTTACAGAAGGAAACTGCTACGGTATCATCGGCGCTAATGGAGCCGGTAAATCTACTTTTCTCAAAATCCTATCCGGCGATATCGAAGCGACAACTGGTAAAGTTGAAATATCTAAGGGACAGAGAATGAGTGTGCTCAAGCAGCATAACACGGAATACAATGAAGTAGCTGCCCTGCAAACCGTGATTCGTGGGAACGATGAGTTGTACCGAATTATGGAAGCCAAAGATGCGATCTATGCCAAAGAAGACTTTACCGAAGAAGATGGGCTGAAAGCAGGTGAATTGGAAGGCCAATTTGCTGAAATGGATGGCTGGAATGCTGAAAGTGATGCGGCAACCTTACTCAGTAACCTCGGAATTACGGAAGATCTTCACTATAAATTGGTCAAGGAACTGGATGGTAATCAGAGAGTAAGAGTATTGCTGGCTCAGGCTTTGTTTGGCAATCCCGATATTCTCTTATTGGACGAACCTACCAATGACCTGGACTTAGAAACTATTTCCTGGCTGGAAGAATTCCTGGCAGACTATGAAAAAATTGTCCTGGTGGTATCCCACGACCGGCACTTCTTAGATGCAGTGTGCACCCACGTAGCGGACATTGACTTTGGTAAAATATCTATATATACAGGCAACTACACCTTCTGGTACGAGACCAGCCAATTGCTTCTAAAGCAACGAGCAGAACAAAATAAAAAAGCTGAGGACAAAATAGCGGAACTGAAGGAGTTTATCGCCCGTTTCTCGGCTAATGCCTCCAAAAGCAAGCAGGCTACTAGCCGGAAAAAAGCCTTGGACAAGATTAAACTAGATGAAATGCGCCCCAGTAGCCGGAAATATCCGGCCATATTGTTCAACAACCAGGTGCGTGAAGCAGGGGACCAAATCCTGGAAGTGAATGAGTTGAGTAAGACTTTAAACGGTGAGCCCTTATTCCGCAACATTAGCTTTGATGTGAAACGAGGGCAGAAAATCTGTCTTCTGGCAGATAATTCATTGGCCACCACAGCCTTTTATCAGATTTTGAGTGCCGAGGTTACAGCAGATTCTGGTAGCTATAAATGGGGGGTGACCATCACACCAACGTACCTGCCCAACAGTAATGAAAGCTATTTTATAGGCAAAGACCTGAACCTGATTGACTGGCTTCGTCAATATTCTGAAGAGAAAGACGAAACTTTTATCCGCGGCTTTTTGGGCCGGATGCTGTTTTCGGGCGATGAAACACTGAAACAGTGTACTGTATTGAGTGGTGGCGAAAAAGTACGCTGTATGCTGAGCCGGATGATGATGTTGAAAGGGAACGTTTTATTACTCGATGAACCCACAAACCACCTTGATTTGGAGAGCATTACAGCACTCAATAATGGCATGAAGGAGTTTCGTGGCACCATCATCTTCACTACACGGGACCATGCACTGGCCGAATCAGTTGCCGACCGCATCTTAGAAATTTCACCCAACGGATTGATTGACCGCGTGATGAGCTTTGACGAATACCGTAATGATACGCGAATCAAAGAGGTACGGGCAGAGTTGAACGGGCTTCAGGTAGCATAGTCTTTTCCTGTTTGCGTCAGGAGCAAAAAGCGTCTCAATATGAGGCGCTTTTTTTTCATCATCCGTACTAAACCAGCCGTACATTTTAGGACAAGCTTCAACGTTCCTAAAACCAAGATAAAATTGCTGGCTACCAATTAATTATGAGAGAGATGCGATAAAGAAAAGGGAAATTTTTACTTTACATAATGTAAATTATAGTTCGGATAGATGAATAACTGGATATTCAAATAAATCGCTCCAATCAAGCAAAAATGAAATATCGCATCACCCATCCCTGAAAGCGGACAAGCGATGCGATGATGCGGCAACCCGGCGGTGTTACGTTAGCATCTTCCAGTTCTTTTCTTTTGAAAACCGTACACTTTGCTTCGCAGGTTTTCGAGCCAATAGCGTGTATTCGGGTCAAATCCCTTAGATGCGGCGGTGCGTGCTTCGGCCTTTTGCTGTGCCGGGTCCGATTTGGCAATTGTCTCGCGCACCGGCTTCTGTTGTGATGTTTTCTTGCCTTGATGTTGCTGCGCGTACACACCGCCAGACATTATGGCAACCGTAATTACGAGGATGAGCTTTTTCATGGCTTTGATAATTTGATTTTAAAAGTATGCGGATGGATGTATCCGGACGGGACTTCACATTGTTAAAAGTCACTTACCGTCAAAAATGGGATGCTGAGCAGTCAGCGCTCGTAACTGCTCGCCTTCGCCGCTACATTTGCGCCCCTATGAAAAACTCCGACTCTCGAAGGGCGCTTACGTTCATTTTTGTTACGGTGCTGATTGACATCATCGGTTGGGGCATTATCATTCCCGTGATGCCGAAGCTGTTGGCTACCCTTGGCCATACGGATGTGAGCACAGCTTCAAAAATTGGAGGCTGGCTCAGTGCCACGTATGCCATTATGCAGTTTTTCTGTGCTCCTCTACTGGGCGCTATTTCAGACCGCTTTGGCCGACGCCCGGTTTTGCTCATGGCATTAGCGGGCTTCTGTCTGGACTATATTTTCCTTGCAAACGCGCCGACAGTCGCCTGGCTTTTCGTTGGTCGCTTTATTGCAGGCATCACCGGCGCTTCCTTTAGTGTAGCCTCTGCATTTATTGCAGACGTTTCTCCGCCTGAAAAGCGCGCTCAAAACTTCGGGCTTATCGGCGCTGCTTTTGGCCTTGGTTTCATCGTAGGGCCAGCGCTTGGCGGTCTCGTTGCAGGTTACGGACTTCGCGCTCCCTTCTGGCTGGCTGCCGCATTGTGCGCTGCCAATTTCATCTATGGTTATTTCTTTATTCCTGAAAGTCTGGCGAAAGAGCATCGCCGCATCATCAATTGGAAACGCGCCAACCCGGTCGGTTCGCTGATGCAGCTTCGGAAATATCCCGTAGTGAGCGGACTTGTAGTGAGTCTTACGCTGATTTATCTCGGCGCTCATGCCGTTCAAAGCAATTGGAGCTACTACACGGCTTTTCGTTTTGACTGGTCGGAAGGGATGATTGGTTTTTCCCTTGCGGTGGTTGGCCTGCTCATCGGCGGCGTTCAGGGCGGGCTTATCCGCGTGGTGAATCCCTGGCTTGGTAATAAAAAGGCTGTGCTGGTAGGCCTCGCGCTTTATACGCTGGGTATGTCGCTTTTTGGCATTGCCAACCAGGGTTGGATGATGTTCGCCATCTTGGTTCCTTATTGCCTCGGCGGCATCGCAGGCCCTGCTTTACAAGGAATTATCTCAACGCAGGTGCCGCCCAATGCTCAGGGCGAGTTGCAAGGCGCGCTCACCAGCCTGATGAGCTCCACGAGCATTTTTGGCCCGCTGATTATGAACAACACCTTCTACTTTTTCTCGCATGAAGGGGCAAGCATCTATTTCCCCGGTGCGCCGTTTATCCTCGGGGCCATCTTCCTGCTTGCTGCACTGATATTTGCCACTTCTACGTTGAAACATAGGTACCAGGAAACCAGATTGGAAACACAGACAGAATTTGTAACAGTGAAGGAGCCGGACGTATTGCTGCGTGGCGAAGAATAGGTTCTCAATTTCATTATTGCAATGAAAAAGCAAACTCAACCTTTCTGGTGTTCCTTGCAGGGTACATATTTCAAGAGAATAATATTCTGAGAACTCCGTATTTGACCAATTCGGAAATACTTATCCGATAACCAGCCTGGATATTTCAATTGTCAGTGCTTGTTTTTAGGTCGTGAAGGACGATGCACGTTTTTGGCTGCCCTATTTTCATAGGCGATATGAAGTTCATTGCAGTTATGAATCCTCCCTGAATGCCTAAAAACATTTTAGGAACAACTATTCCAAAGTGAATTTCTTCTGCAAACTGAAAATGGTTCAATAGAAACACAACACTTCGCTTCGGGCATTTACCTGTACCGATTTACCAGAGAAAACGGACAGAGAACCACCGGAAAAGTAGAGGTGATTCAGTAGCCGGGTAAATGTTTTTGCAGGCAGGTATTCCCGTTCTGTGAAAACAGCATCAAAAAGCCTATCGTTTTGATGACCGCCGCGCACTCCCCTGCCCGTTTACGCTCCCCTTCTTGCCGGGATGTCGCTGTCCGCCACCCGGCCTACGGCCCTGTGCAGAAAATGGTCTGTTCGCCCATTCCGGCGGCGGCCCAAGCTCTTCCGGCAAAGGCATCACTTCAATCTTCTTGCCCAACATGCGTTCAATGCCGGAAAAGCGGCGTTGGTCATTTGGGTTGACGAACGTGATAGCAGTGCCGCTACTTTCTGCCCGTGCCGTGCGGCCAATGCGGTGCACGTAATCTTCTGGGTCGGGCGGCACGTCATAATTCAGGACGAGCTCGATGCCTTCCACATCAATGCCGCGGGAGAGCACGTCGGTGCCCACCAGCACATTCACGCGTTTGGCCTTGAAGGCCTGCATCAGCACCTCGCGGGCCTCTTGCTCCAGGTCGGAGTGAAAGGCTTTCGCTTCAATGCCCACCCGTCGCAGTTCGCCTTCCAGCCGCTTCACATTGTCTTTTCTGGAGCAAAAAATGATGATGCTTTTGTAGTCGCCTTCCTTCAAAATTTTTCTCAGCAAAGGCAATTTCTGCTCGTCAAAAGTGTGCGCCACCAATTGTCTTATGCCTTCCGCCGGCTTTGAAATGGCGATGTTGATTTCTGTTGGATGCCGTAAAATCTGCTTCGTCAGTGCCCGGATTTTCGGTGGCATTGTGGCCGAAAAACAAAGCGTTTGCCGCTCTTTAGGCAACTCGCTGATGATGCGCACCAGGTCGTCATAAAAGCCCATGTCGAGCATCCGGTCAGCTTCATCGAGCACGAGGGTATTCAAAAAGCTGAAGTCTAACCCACCCATCTGCATTTGAGCAATTAGTCTTCCCGGTGTGGCGATGATGATGTCCGCTCCCTTAGTGAGTGCCTGCTTTTGCTGGTTCCAGCTTTGGCCGCTGCCGCCGCCATACACTGCGATGGAAGACACTTCTACGAAGTAACTCATCGCCTCTATCTGCTGGTCTATTTGCATGGCCAGCTCGCGCGTGGGTACGAGGATGAGTGTGTTGATACCGCCGCTGGGAGTCTGTAGGATTTTATCCAGTACCGGCAATACAAATGCGGCTGTTTTGCCGGTTCCGGTTTGTGCGCAGGCGATCAGGTCGTGGCCGGCCAGGATGGTGGGTATGGCTTGCTGCTGGATGGGCGTCGGACTGCGATAGCCCATGGATTCGATGCCGTCGAGCACGCCATAGTCCAGGTCAAAATCATCAAAAGTCAAAATGATAGAAGGTCTTTAAAATCGCAAACGCTCCCGAGGGCCAATTGTCCTGGGAGCGTTTGCTTGTGGAAACATAATGAAGACTTAGTGTAGTGCATTCAGCTTCTTGGTAAGTTCATCGGTCTTGGCCTTGTCGTTTTTGCGTGAATAGATTTCCCGAAGGCCAATCATCGTTTTCTGGAAAGTGATTTTTTCATCGGTGCTCAAATGCTGGCCGGACTGAGCTTTTGCATCCAGTTGGGCATAGGCTTCGTCAAAAGGGATACGGGCTTTTTCAAACCAAGCGTCACGGTCCTTGAGCATGGCATCATATTTCGCCTGGTCTGCGGCACTCATGCTCAGTGCGTTCATCTTCTTATTGATGTCGGCAGCCACGCTGTAATAAAGCACACCAAGGTTGTATTTGTAATCTGCATTTGCAGGCTTTGCCGCAACGGCTCTTTTGTAATAGTCTTCTGCTTTTGCAAAGAGTGCATCGTAATCTTTTGGTTTGTCTAAGTCTTTACCGGAGGCATCTTTGGGGAAGGCCATGTTTTGGTAGGCATTCGCCAGATTGAATAGGATTTCATCGTTGTTGGGGTCTGCTTTAATTGCATCTTCAAGCTTGCCGATGAGTACATCCTGCTTGCCTGCCTTGATGTAATAATTCAGTTCCAGGTTCCTGAATACCGGGTTGGCAGGAAATTGTGCACGGGCTTTATTGATGGCCGCCAGGGTGCCTGCATCATTATTCATCCGCTGATTCAGCTCGATGATGGCCTGATACATGTTTGAGTCATTCTTATTTGGGCCTTGCGTCAGCTCATCGAAAAGTTTGAGTGCCTGTACGTCTTGTTTAGCATTCAGGGCACTGTATGCGGCGTTGGATTTCGCACTGTTGGAAAGGTCCTGAAAGCCTTTATCACTGGCAAAGCGATTGCCTCCTGCATCGAAAATTTCAGGCACCTTCAGAAACTCAGTGTAAGCCTCTGAGAAGTCTTTCTTTCCATACGCAGAGACTCCTTTATTGAATACAATGAGCGCATTTGAATAGATGGCATTGTTGATTTCCGGGCCATAATCAGGCTTTAGAGTGAGCGTTTTTTTCAATGACTCATAGCTTTCTATAGAAGCCTGTGGGTCATTGGCTGTAGAGTCGAGCGCCTTTTGTAAATAAGCTACCCCACGCAGGAACCAGGCATCCGGGTTGTCTTTGGTGCTTTCATTGGTTACTGCTTCATTGATGACCGTGATGGCCTTTTTGTAATCATTATCGGCGAGGTAAGAGCGTGCATCCCGAATCTTACTTTTTTGTCCAAAAGCAGATAAGCTCAGGCAGGTGCAAGCCAGTATGATGCTGAATTTCTTCATAAGAAGTTGCGTTAGGTTATGATCGTGTCTGGATTGAAATGAGGGCAAATTTATTCTGCTTCCTGAGCAGGATTGTTGTCTTCGGATTGTTCTGTGGCTTGGCTTTCAGAATCGCCTTCATCCTCAGATTCTTGCTCGGCAATGCGCGCGATGGCTGCTATCTCATCGCCTTCATCAATATTAATGAGTTTCACACCCTGAGTGGCACGGCCTGCCTCGCGGATGTCGGCTACGCGCATCCGGATGGTGATGCCACTCTTGCAGGTAATCATCAGGTCATCGTTTTCAACGACGCCCAAAAGGCCTACCAAGGCTCCCGTCTTTGAGGTGATGTTGATGGTCTTTACTCCTTTGCCACCCCGGTTTGTGACGCGATATGTGAGTTGGTATTTTTCGGTATTACCATCGGCATCCGTAATATCCACGATGTTTCCGGCTTCTTCTTCCGACTGGCTGTCTGTGAGTTGTTCTAAGAAAGGGGTTCGTTTGCCCAGGCCTTTTTCAGACACTACCAGGATTTGGCGTTGGGTATCGGTGCGGGGGATGCAGATCATACCTACAACTGCATTTTCTTTTTCGTCGCCCATATCTATCCCATATACGCCGATGGCGCCCCGCCCTGTTGTCCGAACCTTGTCTTCGGGGAAACAAATGGCCCGGCCGCTTTTTACGGCCATCATGATATAGCTCTGGCCATCTGTGAGGGAAACATCCAGCAGGCGGTCTCCTTCCTGAATGGTGATGGCATTGATGCCATTGGCACGAGGCCGTGAAAAATCAGCAAGCGAAGTTTTCTTAATGATGCCGTTCTGTGTACAAAGCACGATGTAGTGATTATTCACATAGTCAGCATCATCGAGTTGGGCTACATCCATGATGGTACGGATGCGGTCGTCCTGCGGAATCTGGATGAGGTTTTGAATGGCTCGGCCCTTTGTGGCGCGGTCTCCTTCGGGGATTTTATACACCTTCAGCCAGTAACAGCGGCCTTTCTCCGTGAAAAATAGCAATGAATGGTGCGTAGAGGCGATGAAGAGGTGTTCGATATAATCTTCTTCCCGGGTTTTGCCGCCTATGGCACCCCGGCCGCCCCGCCGTTGGGAACGGTATTCGGCAACGGAAGTACGCTTGATATAACCCAGATTGGAAATGGTGATGACCACGTCTTCTTCTTTTATCAGATCAAGCATATCCACCTCACTATCGCTGTAGTCAATTTCGGAGCGGCGGAGATCGCCAAAGCGTTCTCGAACTTCTATCAATTCCTCCTTGATGATTTGGTAGCGTTTTCCTTCATCGGCCAGAATTTCTTCGAGGTAGGCGATTTGTTTCATCAAGGCGGCATGTTCTTCCCGGATTTTGTCAATCTCCATACCCGTCAGGCGTTGCAGGCGCAGTTCAAGGACAGCTTTCGCCTGAATTTCAGACATGCCAAAATTGCCAATTAGACCTTCTTTGGCTATGTCGGGTGTAGATGAATTCCGAATCAGGGAAATCACTTCATCCAGGCGATCCAAGGCGATGAGATATCCTTCTAAAATATGGGCCCGTTTGCGGGCTTCACGAAGCTCATATTGGGTGCGGCGTACCACCACTTCGTGGCGGAAATGGACAAACTCAACAATCAGGTTTTTCAGGTTCAGTGTTCGGGGTCTGCCGCCCACGAGCGCCACGTTGTTGATGCCGTAGCTGGTCTGAAGTTCAGAGTATTTGTAGAGTTGATTAATGACCACCTGAGCCACGGCATCGCGGCGCAGCTCCACGACTACGCGTGTGCCTTCCTTGTTCGATTCATTGCCCACATGGGTAATGCCGTCAATAATTTTATTATTGACCAGAGAGCCAATCTTATCTGCCAGCGCATCGCGGCTGACCTGATATGGAACTGAGGTAATAACAATAGTCTCCTTGCCGTTCTTATTCGTTTCCACATTTACCTTACCTCGCACGACTACCCTGCCCCTGCCTGTTTGGTAAGCTTGTTTCACTCCTTCGATGCCATAGATGATGCCACCCGTGGGAAAATCAGGAGCCTTGATGTAGCGCATCAGCTCTTCAATACTGATGTTTCGGTTGTCTATGTAGGCAATGCAGCCATCAACTACTTCGTTGAGGTTGTGTGGCAACATATTCGTCGCCATCCCCACGGCGATACCCGAAGAACCATTCACAAGCAGTTGCGGAATGCGGGTAGGCAATACGGAAGGCTCCTCAAGAGTGTCATCGAAATTGAGTGTGAAATCAACGGTCTCCTTGTCAATATCAGCGAGCATACTCTCGCCCATACGCTGCAAGCGTACTTCGGTGTATCGCATGGCAGCGGGGTCATCCCCATCGGCAGAACCGAAGTTTCCCTGGCCATCAACGAGCATATAGCGCATGCTCCATTCCTGAGCCATACGAGCCATTGCGTCATAAACCGAGCTGTCGCCGTGCGGGTGATACTTACCCAGAACTTCACCTACGATACGGGCAGATTTCTTGTGTGGCTTATTGAAATTGACCCCCAATTCGTGCATGGCGTAGAGTACCCGGCGATGTACGGGCTTCAAACCATCCCGAACATCGGGTAAGGCTCTTCCGACGATAACCGACATAGAATAGTCTATGTAGGCCGTCTTCATCTGCTCTTCAATATTGACCTGAATAATCCGGTTAGACTCCATTTCGGAGCCATTTTCGAGGCCATTTTGGCCTTCCTCGTTCAAACTCATTTAGTACCGTGTATATCAGGCAAATTTAAGCTTTTAAGGCATAGAAATTGGTAGCTTTTATCCACGCGGAGGCCGCGCCGGCAGCGGCTTTCACGCCTTATTCACAGTCTGTGATTTCAGAATAAGCTTGTAATGGAATTGCAAACGACACTCATCATTTTTCTTACTTGCCATCTGATATTCAATTGATTAATTTTTGATTAACATTTCCTTGCAACTATACATTTGTCCGGCGGTCAAAAATCCCGCCAGCCTGATTGTCAAAAACAGTTCATCGGTAAATACTCTGCTTTCATGCTTTGATTTTGAATGGTATGTAGCGTCGGTTAATGAAATGTTAGCGGTGTTGAAGCCCAAAAAACAACCCTCATGGCCTTAACAAACATTCTGGTAGCCGGAGCCGGCAAAAGCACTTCCTGGCTCATCAAATTTTTGTTGGATGAATCTAAATCCAACAAATGGCATATTACCGTAATGGACGGAAATGAAGCCGCTATTGCCGAAAAAATTGGCCAGCATCCTAATGCTACTGCTGCCCCAATTGACATTCACAACGTAATGGAACGTCAGGCTTTAGTTCGTAATGCTGACCTTGTATTGTCGCTCATGCCGCCACAATTGCATATCCTGCTGGCCCATGATTGTCTTCAATTCGGGAAGAACCTGATTACCTCTTCTTACATTTCGCCTGAGATGAAAGAATTGGATGAAGCAGTTAAAGCTAAAGGCTTGATGTTCATGTGTGAAATGGGGCTTGATCCCGGCATAGACCACATGTCTGCAAATCAGATTATCCACAGCATTCAGCGGGTTGCGGGCACGGTCACTTCATTCATTTCCTACTGTGGTGGCCTGATTGCACCTGAAAGCGATGATAACCCCTGGCATTACAAATTCAGTTGGAACCCAAGGAATATTCTTGAGGCTGGGAAAGCTGGAGCCATCTACCTGGAAAATGGAAATCAGGTTCAGGTAGGCTACCCGAACATGTTTCGTAAACGTGAACTTATAGAGGTGCCCGGAAGCGGCCCCTTAGCCTGGTATCCAAATCGGGATTCTTTAAAATATTTGAATGTATATGATGTGCCGGATGTACATACCTTCTTGCGTGCCACTTTCCGCCACCCTGAATTTTGCGAAGGCTGGAATGCGCTGGTAACTTTAGGAATCACGGATTCGGAAAGGCCTATGCCTGGGAGTATTAAGAAATTATCCGACCTAAGTGCTTGGTTGTTAGGGCTACAAGGCAAACAAGACATCAGAAAGGCTGTCATAGAGAAATTACAACTTGATGCTCAGGGGCCGGTGCCCGGAATGCTTGAATGGCTGGGACTGTTCAGCAATGCCTCAATACCTGCCGATTCGGCTACACCGGGCGATGCCTTGTTTAAGATATTGGAAGAAAAATGGGCTATGAAACCCAATGATAAAGACCTCGTCGTGATGCAACACGAAGTGCTTTACGAGCATAAAGGCCGTACGAACAAGCTTTGTTCGACAATGCAGCTCCGGGGGGAAAACCGAGAACTGACTGCTATGGCTAAGACAGTTGGTTTGCCGATGGGCGTGTTAGCCAAACTAATTCTGAAAAAACGGATTACCGCACCTCAAGGTGTATTGCTGCCCGGCATGCCTTCCGTGTATAAACCGGTTCTGGCAGAATTGGCCAAGTTGGGCATTGCTTTTCAAGATAATATGAGCTAGGGAATGGACGCTCGTTTACATCCTTCGTAATTCCCGATCATTGTCTCTTGCCTTAATACTTTCCCGTTTGTCGTGGAGCTTCTTGCCGCGGCCCAGGCCAATTTCCATTTTGGCAATACCCTGATCATTAATGAATACAGCCAGCGGCACTATTGTTAGGCCTTTTTCTTTCACCTTGGCCGCCCATTTCCTAAGCTCTTTTTTGGAAAGCAGAAGTTTGCGGTCGCGTAAAGGGTCATGTCCCGCGTAGCCACCATTCACATACGCAGCAATGTGCAGGCTTTTTACCCAAAGCTCACCATCCTGAAACAGGCAATAGCTATCCGCAAAACTTAGTTTACTTGCCCGGATGGATTTTATTTCCGAGCCCAGCAGCACCATGCCCGCCGTGAGCTTGTCTTCTATGGCAAATTCAAAAGTTGCCCGCTTGTTTTTCAGGAAAATCTTTGCAGCCATAAGGTGCAGTATCTAATCAGGCAGCCTGTCCCAGGAACCAACTGCAGACTTCCGCCAGCCGGTTTTTCAGCTCTTTACGATGAACAATAAAATCCAGAAAACCATGTTCGAGTAAGAACTCGGAACGTTGGAATCCTTCAGGCAGGTCTTTCTTAATCGTTTCTTTAATCACCCGAGGGCCGGCAAAGCCAATCAGTGCCTTAGGTTCGGCGATGTTGATATCGCCCAACATAGCGAAGGAAGCAGTCACCCCACCCGTCGTTGGGTCAGTGCAGAGGCTGATGTAGGGCAAACCGGCTTTTGCTAATAAGGTTAGTTTGGCGGAGGTCTTTGCCATTTGCATGAGCGAAAAAGCGCTTTCCATCATGCGTGCTCCGCCACTCTTTGAGATAATCATAAATGACATGCGGTGCTCGATGGCATAGTCAATACCCCGGCTGATTTTTTCACCCATCACGGAGCCCATTGAGCCCCCGATGAAGTTGAAATTCATACAGGCAATTACCATTGGCTGACCACCCACCTTTCCGGCCCCTACCGTCATGGAATCCAGCAGGCCCGTGTTTAATTGTGCTTCCTGAATCCGGGAAGAATAGGGTTTTACATCCACAAAATGGAGTTCATCCTTCGGGCCTATTTCCGAGAAAAGTTCTGTGTACTGGCCCTCATCGAAAAGAAATGAGAAATATTCCTTTGCATTGATGCGGGTGTGGTAGTCGCATTTGGGACATACAAAATCATTCGCTTTCAGCTCTTGTTGTGTTACTGTTTCCTTGCATTCGGGGCATTTAAACCATAGTCCGTCGGGTGTTTCTTTTTTCTCGCCTGTGGTAGTGGTAATGCCTTGTTTAATTCTGCGAAACCAGGTAGATGACATAGTTCGCGAAGGTAAGGTGGGCATTGAATCAGCATACCAGGTTTGCCCGTACAAAAGCTGTGTGTCGAAACGATCCATTTCTTGTTTTGATAAGTTACTCTGAACGATTTCTTTTACCCTAAGCACTCCTTTAAGACCTGGCAGGCCTTTTGAATTTCTGTTTCGGAGATGTTTAAGGGAGGTGCAATTCGGATGCAATTAGGGGCGAACAGAAACCAGTCGCTAAAGACTCCCAGTTTCAAGGCCCGATGTAAGGTTGCTAATACTTCCTGGTCATTTTCTAATTCCATTGCTATGAGCAAGCCTTTGCTGCGGACGTTTTTGATAGAGGGATGTTGGAGGTATTGATGAAAGAGCGCTTCTTTTTTTGAGACAGCTAGTGTCCCATTTTCTTCCAGCAATGCTTCGAAGGCTGCTTTTCCTGCTGCGCAGCAAAGCGGGTTCCCGCCAAAGGTACTGATGTGGCCCAGTACCGGATTTTCAGCCAGTGCAGCCATGTTTTTTTGAGAAGAAATAAAAGCACCCAATGGCAAACCGCCACCCAATGCTTTCCCTAAAAGCACTACATCCGGCACAATCCCGAAATGCTGAAATCCCCATAGCTTTCCTGTGCGGCCAAATCCACACTGGATTTCATCGAGGATGAGCAAAGTGCCCGTGTCATTACATTTTTCCCGCAAGGCAGTCATCCATTCCTGTGTAGGTTCCCGAACCCCGGCTTCTGCTTGCACTGTTTCTATAATGACAGCCGCCGTGTGTCTGTCAATTGCATTCAGGAATGCCTGAGTGTTGTATTCATGATGCAGGATTCCTGGCATGAGTGGGCGGAATGCTTGTCGCCAATATTCATCACCCAGCAGGGCCAGAGCGCCCGTGGTGCTGCCATGATAGCTCTTATGGGCCGCAAGGATATTGGGCCTTCCACTCAGCCTGCGGGCCAGCTTGATAGCACCCTCTACCGCTTCTGCCCCGCTGTTGGTGAAATAGACACAATCCAGGCCGGGAGGGAGCTGTTTAGCGAGCATTTCAGCGTAGTGCAACTGGGGGCTTTGCAATACCTCACCATACACCATCACATGCAGGTAGGCTTCTGATTGCTCCCGGATAGCTGCTACTACTTTAGGATGGCGATGCCCCATGTTGGCTACCGAAATGCCGCCGATAAGGTCTATGTACTCTTTTCCTTCGGCATCCCATAGGGTAGCTCCTTCGGCCCGGGTAATGTGTATGCCTATTGGCGCGAAAGAAGTCGGAGCAAGGTGTTGTTGGAAAATCTGACGTGGGTTCATTTTCAACCTGCAAAGCAAGCATGTTCGGTCAACATTCATCAAATGGAACGCTGGTTTTAGCCATGATAAGCAGTCAACTCATGGCCATCTGGAAAGAATTTAGTAATCTTCAACCCTTTGTGTGCAACCCCATCCCTTGTGCCTTTCCAAGGAGAAATTCCATGGCCGCATCACGGTTATTTGGGATGATTCCATCCAGTATTGCCTCACGAATGGCCATTTTCAAAGAGCCCACTTCCCGACTGGGTTGTAACCCGAATAATTGCATGATTTCCTCCCCGTCAATAGGCGGTTGCCAGGCGCGGATACGGTCAGCTTCTTCCACTGCAACCAGCCTTTCTTTCACAAGCGCGAAGTTGTTCCGGTAGCGCCGCACCTTCGTAGCATTCTTGCTCGTGATGTCGCTTTCGCAAAGCAGCATCAGATCATCTATATCATCTCCAGCATCGAAGAGCAGCCTGCGCATTGCCGAGTCAGTGATGTCTTCCTTACTGAGAGAAATGGGCCGAAGGTGTAAGGCCACGAGCTTGGCCACATATTTCATTTCCTCACCCAGCGGCAGTTTAAACTGCCGGAAAATTTTAGGCACCATGCGCTCGCCTACTGCGTCATGGCCATGAAAGGTCCAGCCGTGGCCCGGCTCGAAACGTTTCGTGACCGGTTTGGCGATGTCGTGCAGCACTGCGGCCCAGCGCAACCAAAGGTTTTCGCTGCGTACGCACACATTGTCGAGCACCTGTAGAGTGTGGTAAAAATTGTCTTTATGGCCTTTCCCCTCGCGCATTTCAGTGCCCGCAAGCGCCACCATTTGCGGAAAGAATTGTTCCAACAGCCCGCTTCGGAACAGTAAGTCAAAACCCACTGAAGGTTTTGGCGTCTGCATGATTTTCAACAACTCATCGGTGATACGCTCGGCGGAAATAATCTTAAGCCTATCAGCATTACGCTGAATCGCGCTGAAAGTCTCCGGTAAAATGTGGAAGCCTAACTGTGTGGCAAAACGGATGGCCCGCATCATGCGCAACGGGTCATCTGAAAAGGTGATGTCCGGATCAAGCGGCGTGCGGATAATCTTTGCTTCGATATCTGCCTGGCCGCCGAAGGGGTCGAGGAGGCTGCCGAAATCAGCTTCGTTGAGCGAAATGGCGAGTGTATTGATGCTGAAATCCCGTCGGTTTTGGTCGTCTTCCATGCTGCCCGGTGTGACTTCAGGCTTGCGGGAATTCTGGCTGTATGATTCTTTACGGGCACCAACAAACTCTAGCTCAAAGCCCTCAAACTTGATCTGTGCGGTACCGAAGTTTTTGAAGAAGGAAAGCCTGGGCCTGGGTTTCAGTCGGGCTGCTACTTCCTGCGCCAGTACAATACCATCGCCGAGGCAGACAATATCCAAGTCTTTGGTCGGGCGGTTTAAAATCTTATCGCGAACGAATCCGCCTATAAGCCATGCGGATTGTTGCCTGGCTTTAGCTGCTTCGGCAATCGTTTGGAGTATTGCTTTCTCCCCTTCCGAACAGGGGATTGGTAGTTTTTTTTCTTGCATCACAAGGAAGGAAGGATACTACGTATGAGCCAGTGGAGTATTCAGGAACTCATAGCGGGAAGGGTCATTTTGCTATGAATAATATTGAATCCCGATTCCTTTCCTCGCTAAAGAAATGGTTCTGGACGCACTTTCCCGGGCGCGTTCGGCACCTCGCCTGAGGATTGTTCGCAATGATTCTTCATCTTCCTGAAGCTGCCGGGCCCATTCCCGGATGGGCGCCACAAAAGCAACCATGTCTTCTGCCATCTGTTTCTTCATGTCTCCATACCGAATGGTGCAGGCATTGAATGCTGTATCATAAGAGTTCAGGGTTTCGGGAGGGCTAATAAGCGCCATCAGGTCAAAGAGACTCTGGATGTAAGCGGGCTTTTCACTGTTGTTTTCCGTAGGCCCGCTGTCCGTTTTCGCTTTCATGATTTTCTTTCGGATGGCTTCATCTGAGTCGGCGAGGTAAATGGTAGCATTTTCATTTTCGCTCTTGCTCATCTTCGAACCACTGCCGTCAAGGCTCATCACTTTACTGAGCTGGCTGCCGAAATTGAACGCCTGCGGCTCCGGGAATAGCTCTCCATATCGGTTGTTATATCGCTGCGCAAAATTTCGGGCCATCTCCAGGTGTTGTTCCTGGTCTTTGCCAACGGGCACTTTCACTGCCCGGTGAATCAAAATATCGGCGGCCATCAGCACGGGATAAGTGAGTAAGCCCGCATTTACATTATCCGGCTGCTGCCGCACTTTGTCCTTGAAGGTGGGCACTTTCTCTAACTCGCCTTTATAGGCCAGCATATTGAGCATGAGGTATAGCTCCGGAATCTCTGGTATATCACTTTGTGCATAAAAGACGGCCTGCTCAGGATTGAGCCCACTGGCAATGTTTTCCGCCAGTACCCTGAAGACATTTTTCTTCAAATCTTCGGGCTTGGGATGGGTAGTGAGGCTGTGGTAGTCGGCAACAAAAAAGTAGCAGTCATAGTCGGCCTGCATTTTCACATAATTGCGAATAGCGCCGAAATAATTGCCCAGATGGAGGTATCCGGTAGAACGGATGCCGGAGACGACAATTTCTTTTTGGGAAT
Source organism: Bacteroidota bacterium (assembly GCA_018267625.1). GTDB lineage: Bacteria > Bacteroidota > Bacteroidia > Chitinophagales > Chitinophagaceae > UBA1952. Next base: position 15,526 of record JAFDYC010000051.1, on the reverse strand, counting down.
TCATGCGGGGAAAGAAAAAAATTAGGCTTCCCGGTCTCGAAGACCAGGAAGCCCTCAACTGCCGCAAAAATAAAAACACTCAGGCCTATCGAGAGGCAATACTTATAAGCGGGATTCAGCGCTGTGTGCCTCGTTTCAATTTTTCAATCAGGGCCGATGGGAATTCTTCTGAGTAGATGCCATAGCCATTCACCAGCACGCCCCGGATTTTGAATTTGTCTGAAGAAATAGCATACACCACGGCCTGGTCTTCAGGGTCGGAAACGCCTTCGAAGCGGTAGGTTGCGTCTATTTCAAATTCTTCCGGCGACAGGCTGGCATCATTCTGATGGCAGTAGAGGCATTCTTCACGAAGGTTGAAGTCGTGCGTATAGCCGTCTTTTTTCAAGCCATTAATTGTTTCCGAAAGGGTGCCATAGCTGGTTTTCATGATGCTGCTTTATTATTCTTCTCAAAAAAACGTACCCACAAAACCTTTAACCGATCAGGTAGGCTTCCCCGTTCGTCACCGGGTCGCAAAGGTCTTGAACTCTTTTTTCCCGAAACAGCTTTTCAACCAGGTCACGAGCCACTTTATATTCATCATGAATGGGGCAAGGATGGGAGGCCGAGCATTTGCTCAGGCCGAGCCCGCATTCCCGAAACAAACCCTTCCCTTCAAAGGTTTCAACGATATCGCTGATGGGTTGTTGTTGTTGTTGTTCGTTCAGAAAGAACCCACCCGCAGGCCCTTTCAGGCTGTTGATACAACCTTTTCGGGCCAGCATTTGCAAGATTTTCCCAACAGTATGTTCATTCGCATCAATCTTCTCAGCCACCTCCCGTATGCCTGCCCGGCTTCCCTGCCTGCTGGTGAGTGAAAGGTAGATGACTGCCTTGATGGCCGTTTTGGATGTCTGACTGAGCATGAGTTAACGACTTAAAAATTCCTGGCCTGCTTCTGAGATACGATTGTGACTCCAGGGGGGCTCGAAAGTGAGATAGACATGGGGTTCAAAATCAGAAAAAGATTCCCCTAAAGACTGGATGACATTGCTGACAATACTGTCGCCCATGGGACAGAACTGTGTGGTGAGGGTCATTGTTGCATGAATCTGTTTGGCTGCCTCATCGAAATCTATTTGGTAAATCAGGCCAAGGTCTACCACATTCAGTCCGATTTCCGGGTCATACACGTTGTACAGCCCTGTGGTCGCCACGGCACAGCGGATGCTGTCATTCGTAATGATGTTACTCATGATTTGGGTTTGTGGGTAAGTGTAATGCCCACGTTCGTTACATATAAAATAGCGGCTAGTAATAAGGCGGATGCGCCCAGAATCAGTAGCCATTGTGTCTTTAAAAAAATACCCGCAATAAACACGACAAAGCCGGCTAAATAGAGTTTTTTCATCAACCCAAAAATCTTTTCATTAAACAGCTCTTTGGGTGCTGGAGCCGCCGATGCATGGGCTTTATGATGGTACACCTTATTCCAGACGATAAAAGGGAGCGTTTTGAACGTCATGCCCATAATCAGCGCACTGAGCCAGCCGAAGAAAATGCAGAACCCATACACCAGCACCGTCTCTGTTTGATGTTCGGGCTTTAATACCAAAATACCAGCCAGGGCAATAAGGGGCAGCAGCATCTGTGCGACTGAGATGAGAGAGATGTTTACCTGTGCATCTACATTTTTTCGAATCCGCACTTTATAGGCAGCCCGGCAATAGCCTGCAAAAAGCAATATGGCGGCTAACACCATCAATAAGGGCACATAATACCAGAATGTATTTAGCCCTGCCAGTCGCATCAGGATAAACGTAATCAGGCCTCCATTCACCAGTCCAAATACCCACCAAAGACGTTTCCTGTTCGTGTATTTCGAAATAAGGAACATGGGAATCAACCGGGAGGCTACACCAATAACTAAGAGTAGAAACCAGCCTGCCAGGCCCATGTGTGCATGTAGGGAGAGGTAGCTTACTGAGCCTTTCGGAAGAAGCGGATTTTGAAAATTAAACACGAGCAGCAAGCCGAAAAATGTGGTACTGAAAAGCCAGAGCGATGCCGCTGCCATATACCAGGAATGAACATCACGCTGCTTGCTCTGTACCACACTGCTGAGCATATTCGCTAAAAAACAAATCACGCCCAGGTTGATGAGTATGGCCCCTGTCTGAAGCGGCCACCCTGTATTGAATTCATAAAACCCGCAGACGAGCAACGGGATGCCCAGTGCACAAAACAAGAAACTGAGGAAGGCTAATCGTTCGCTGGCTAGCTTCCCCTCAATGAGCACGGGCACTAATTGATGCGAGGCACCCATAATGATCATGGTGCACCAACCCAAAGCCATCAGGTGGGTAATGCTGAGTGTACCCGGAAAAAAATAATGTTGATCTGCCAGGTTGGTATGAAACAGCAAGAGAATACATGCCACCAAAAAGCTTAATGCAGCATATGCGTAAAAAGGCAGTACTACTTTGTAGGAAGTGGTCTGCTGCATCCCTCCCAGTCCGCCTCCGCCAAACATCTATGCCTCCTCTTTTTTGAAAATGAGTAAATACACCTCCCCTTCTGCCACTTCTTTAATCCGATAGTCAAAATGCCGTTCTTTCAACTCTGTCAGTAGAAACACGGGAATGCGTTTGTGCTGCACATATAGGGCTTTTTCTTCCGGCAAATGTTCCAATGCCTCGAGAATTTGCATCATAGGTTGCGGCATCTCTAAATGCCGTACGTCTATGGGCTGAAGTTGCCCTTCAAAATGAGTCAGTAATTCATCCCAGCCACTCGCATCAGTGGGTGCTGCAACAAGCTCCGGGGCAGCCGTGTCATCCGATTTTTTATAGAAAAATGTCTCAACATGGTCTGCGCTTATTGCATCTATATGCGAGGCAAAACCTTGCCGTTCCAGCAGCTTGATGAGGGGCACCGGCTCAAAGGTGTTGATGATTTGAAGCACTTGTCCGGTTTGCAACTGCTTCACCGTTTGTTGAATCAGCGACAGCGGATCGTTGCCTTCCGCAAGCATGGAACGTACATCCAGCACGACAAGCTGTTCGGGCTTCAGGTCTTTCAGAAATTCAGGAAGCGGTTTACGGTTCACGATGTTTTCTTCAGCCTTATTACTCACCCATTCAAAACCAAAACTTGCTAGGGCTTTTCCGAAGTCTTCCGGTTTGCAGCCCCCGATTTTAGCCGCCATAGCAATGCTGGTGCGGCCTGCCATGAGTTTTCGCAACACAGGATTGCGCAATTTTTTGAAATCCGGGCTCAAAGCCACAATTGCTTCCAAAGCTTCCGGGTGATGTTTCAGAAGCACCGCAATCTTGGTTTGTTCACTGATGGTCATCAATAGAAATATTGATTGAATAGTTGAAGGTCTTGATTCAATTTTTGAAGGGTGGCCTTTCCAGAGCCAACATCAGTCAGGCTGCTCAGCGACTTCACATCTTCCACAACGGGCTCCAGCCAGAGGTGTAAGGCCTCATGTTCCGGGCCATCCATCCTACATTCCTTCACCAGCATGTTCAGTTCGGTTTGTAAGGATGCCGCTAATTGGTGGTAATCGCTCAGTGCAGTGCTTTCCTTAAACCCGTTGGTCAGTTCCTGAAGTGCCACAACATGCATCCGGGTGCCGGCATCGGTCTTCCACTTTGCACCCTCATTCATACTGAGGCTGGATATATGCTCTGCAAGATGCAGCTCTGGGTTTTCCTCAGCCTGGCATCCGAACAGCAACGCTGCAAACAGCGAGAAAATGATGATTCCATTTCGCATGGTCTAATACTTTTTTCTGCGAGAAAATGGATGTGGCTATTCAGGCCGCTGAAGCTTTTGCTGCAGTCAGGCCAAAGTTGATTTTGCCCTGTTGTGCCAGCACCACACTGGAACGGAAGTCTTCCAGAATCTCCATTTCATGTGGCTCATGAGCCTTTATCAGCAGGCTTTCACCGGCACACAACACTACTTCCCTGCCATCTGAAAACCGTATGCGGCCTTTGCCTTTCATGCCTATTAGAAATGCGTCTGATGTAGCCTCATGCAGGGGCATCCGTTCTCCTTTTGAGAGGGCGACCTGGAGCACTTTATAGCTCGTGCCGCTGTATAGTTCTTTCATGTCCATAACGTAAAAATTGAGCTTAGGTAAAGATTGACTCTAACCGGGTACGGCCCATGCATTCAGACAGACCGGTAAGGTCGGATGGTGGCCACCACAGCCTCCCAGCGAAGCTGCAGCGGCCAGTCCATAACCGACACCAAATACCAGCCTATGCGGCCAGCTTCTTTTCTATTTCCGCTGATTTTGGGAATAGAATATTGTTCTCTAAATGAATGTGCAGATGCAAATCATTTTCAAATTCCTGTAGCATCTGGAAGTAGAGCTTGTAGCTCGTACAGGCGTCTTCAGGTATGGCAAAGTTGTTGCTCTGTTCACGGATGCTGTCGAAGGCACGGCCCACTTCATCATGTTCAGATTCCATCAGTTCGATCATCTTAGACAGGCTTGTCCCGTTTTGTTCCAAAGTCTTATTCTCAGCCTGAGCCTTCACGATTTCCTTCACACGTGGAAACAGCATTTGTTCTTCTTTGGTGATATGTTCCGTCAGTTCTTCTGCAATTTCATCCACATGATGCAACATGGGCAACAACTCTGGATGACGGCTTCCATGTACACGGGCCACTTTTAGGGCAAAGCCGCGCAGTTCGGGGAGGTATTTCCGCACATAAGCATGGTGCGTGTTGATGATATAATCAGCCAGGAAATCCAGGTTCCATTCGTTGTATTGATTGTTGTTGGGGGCAAAACTGCCGGAGTTAGCCTGCGCCAATTCCTGCTCTACGATGGCCGAATCAATTCCTTTTTCTGCACAAACCTCCTGTACCGTTTTCTTCCCACCGCAGCAGAAGTCAATGCCATATTTCTTAAAGACTTCCGCTTTACGCAGGTCTTTAGCAGCAATTTGGCCAACGGTTTCACTGCTTCCGGCTGCCTTCCGGGTTACCCGGATATCCCACCATTGGGGGCCTTGTTGTTCGTACTGCCAGGTGAAGACATCCCCTCGCTCACTTTGCAACTGGTAATACACCGGCTTGGGGTCATGGTCGTTATGAATGATGAGGCTTTCGCCGGGTTTCAAGGTGTCAAAAACTTTGAAAATGGTGGCATGTTTCAACCGGGGTTCAATACTGGGGACATTGATTACGGTAGCTCCGTCCCGCAGCTCCGTACCCGGGATGCCTTGCTCCTTTTTTGCTGCAGACAGCTCCTTTTTAGTTACCCGGATATCCCACCATTGAGGGCCTTGTTCCAGATATTGCCAGTGGAAAATATCGCCGTGCTGATTGAGCAATTGGTAATAAAGTGGTTTGGGGTCGTGGTCGTTATGAATGATAAAACTCTCGCCGGATTCCAAATTTTCAAATGCCTGAAAAATGGTGGCGTGCTTGAGCCGTGGCTCGATGGAAGGAACATTGATGATGGTTTCCTGCGCAGTTTGCATGGTGCTTCTGTTTGGTTGAAAAGAATGCCCAAAACTACGGTGTGAATTCGAATAAAAGTATGGCGGTACTTTTATTCTTCAATAATCTTGCTTTATCGTGGCAAAGAGAAAATTGCTTTGCTCTTTAGCCCTTTTTTTCCAGGAAAGAATAATTCAAAAACCAAGCTCTAAAATGCTATGGACTACGGGGCAGCGTACTTATTTCAGTGCTTCGCGGATGACGCTGCCGATACAGCCATTGGGCATTTGAATCCGGAGCAATGCGGATACTGTTGCGGCTATGTCGGTCATATACATTTTCCGGTAGCTGAAGCCCGGTTGAATACCCCAGCCATACCACAGCAGCGGGATGTGTGTGTCGTAGGGGTTCCAGGTGCCGTGGGTGGTGCCGGTGGGTGCATAGCCTGCATACCAGCCGGGCTTCAGCACCATTTGCACAGAGCCGCTCCGCGGGGCATAGTAGCCATTCAGGATCATCGTCTGAATAGGTTCTGGTAAACGGGTTTGGTTGTTTTGTTCCAAATCCAGCGCATAGGCCACTTCCGGGCGTTGTTGCAACCAGGCAATCACCAGCGGATTCAACTGCCTGCGGGCTGTTTCATCGAATGTCTTTAGTACTTCAGGGCTGTAAAACACCTGATAGTTGTACAGCGATTGCACCAGATTTTCTTTACCGGTTTTTTCTTTCAAATACGCATTGAGTGCTTTTCTTATTTGCAGTTCGGAAGCATTGCCTGCCGGGATCTTATGGTCTTCAAGAAACAGAGAATTATGAGCACCACCATGGTCTGCCGTGAGGAAAACGGTGTAATTGCCTTTCCCGATTTGCCGGTCGAGAAATTGTAGGAAGCGGGCCAGTTCATCGTCCAGCCGGATATACATATCCTCCACTTCCAGCGCATTGGGGCCATATTGATGCCCGGCATAATCGGTTGCAGAAAATGAAACACAGAGCATGTCGGGCTGGCTCCCCTGCCCCAGCCTGTTAGCCCGTATGCAGGCTTCTGCCATATCCACGGTAAGCCGATTGCCCGCAGGCAGCTTGCGCAGTGTGTTGTATTTATGTGCGCCTTGCCCTTCGAAATATTGGGCACGATGTGGAAATACAGGGGCAGCCTCTTTTCCAAAACGACCTTCATAACGGGTGTTGTCTGCCGTGCTTTGTGGGTAGCTATCCGGTGCATCCCTCAGGTTCCAGTCTTGCGCCAATAAAGTGTCGGGATAACGCTGCGCATTAAACTGCCGCACCCATTCCGGCAGGGCGTTTCCGTAGTAGGTGGAACTACTGAAATTGCCTGTGCTGTCGTCAAACCAATAGGCTTGCCCTGTATGGCCAGCGGGCAAAATGCTGCTTCGGTCTTTTAGTGAAATTCCAAACACACGCGAGCGGAAATTGGTTGCCAGCCGCAGTTCATCACCTACCGTTGTCGTGAGCAGGTTGCGGGGACTCATCTGCCCTCCAACCATACTGCCCCCTAAAGGCAGGACACTACTGTCTCCCGTACAATATCGCTCCTTACCCTGTTCAAACCATTCGTTGCTGACGATGCCGTGAATGGCCGGAATGGAGCCTGTATAGATGCAGGTATGGCCTGGCGCCGTGAAGCTGGGCAGGTAATTAATCATCGTCTGCTCGCAGCGAAAACCATCCCGCATCAAGCGTCGGAATCCCTCTTGCCCAAAATGAGCTTCATAACGGTAGAGGTAGTCCCAGCGCATCTGGTCCACCACAATTCCTACCACCAGCTTGGGGCGGGCAGGGCCTTGCGCCCAGGCACCCGACACCACAAATAAGAACAAACCCAACAAAAAAAATCGCTTCATATAAACAGAAAGAAACAGAAATGAAAGTTCAGAGCCGCTCCTCCGGACGTAGCTCATTCCTGAACCAGCTCCCAGGTGATGACGCAGCCGGCACGGCGCAGGGTCTCTGCCACAGAGCAGTATTTATCTATTGACAACTTCGCGGCAAACTCAGCCTTCGACTTTTCAATTCCCGGGATGAAAAACTCAACATGCACCAATTTCCAAAGTGCTGGTGTCACCTCTTTTTCCCGCTCGCCACGCACACGGATGCGCAGGCCACTCAAGCTTTGGCGTTGTTTCGTCAGGATGCTAATAATGTCTATGCCGCTACAACCACCCAAGGCCATCAGCAGGCTTTGCATTGGGCTGACGCCAAAGCCTTGACCTCCGTGTCCCGCACTGCTGTCCATGTGCATGGTCAGGCCGGCTTCATCGCGGGCTTCAAAACAATATTCGGGCTTGACCCACTGAACAGTGACGACGGGCATGATGATAACGTGTTTGAGGTGAGTAGAGATAATGAAAATAAATCCGGAAGTCTAACTACACACGAAATTCTCAATTGCAGGCTCACGAGAAACTCATCCTACCCTATTCCTTTGATTAATCGGGCAAATTTTTGAGCCAGCTTTTGAATTTCTATTCATCATCCGTTGCGTCGCACCCTTCGGCTATATTTCGTTATTCGCCTTTTCCCGGAATATACTCATGCCGCGAGGAAATCCATAGATTACTAGAGGCCCCGTAACGTACGGTCCTGAAACAAGTTCAGCACAAACTGCCACAAAGCGACATCAGGGAAGTACTGCCGCCTACCTGAAAAATTTTAGGTAGGGCAAAAGCTCCTTCTCTTGGTGTTTCTTAATCAAATACTAACGCAGCCAATTCATTCACGAGCGTACTTCGGGCCGGCTACATTTGGCTTCAAAGTTTCCTATTCATGGACAATCAGGAACATGCAGATCAGCTTCCGGTAATCGAGGAAGTGAACGCAGCAGAAGGGTATAGCTTCGGAGCCTTACTCGAGCAGTTTTTTATGACCAGCCCTTTGGGCAAAGACCTGGCCAAGGCTCAGGTTGGCTATTTGGAAGGAAAGGCACAAGAATTATTTGTGGGCAGCGATGCCTACTCCTACAGCAGGAAAGCAGGCCTTTAAGCCTCCAACTTCTGTGCTACGCGGGCATCCAGCTCAATAGTCTTGATGATTTCTGTGGCAAATTCACTCGTCTTGACGAGGGTGGCATCGTGCATTAGGTTGTAGAAGTCAATGGTCACTCTTTTGCGCATGATGGCTTCTTTCAGTGCATTCAGAATGAGGTGAGCGGCCTCATTCCAGCCCAAATATTCCAGCATCATCACGCCCGAAAGGATGAGTGAAGAGGGATTCATGGAATCGGTATGGGCAAAGCGGGGTGCGGTGCCGTGTGTCGCTTCAAACACGGCATGGCCGGTATTATAGTTGATGTTGGCGCCGGGTGCAATACCAATTCCCCCAACGGCTGCTGCCAGCGCATCGGAGATATAATCCCCATTCAGGTTGAGGGTAGCGACAACGCTATAGTCCTGGGGTGCCAGCAGGATTTGCTGCAGGAAATTATCTGCAATGACATCCTTGATCAGGATTTTGCCTTCTGCCTGGCTGTGCTTCAATGCTGCATTTGCAGCTTCTTCTCCCTGGGTTTTTTTAGTGGCTTCCCATTGTGCCCAGGTGTAGGTCAGGTCTGCAAACTCCCGCTGTGCCAGCTCATAGCCCCATTGCTTGAAGAAGCCTTCGGTAAACTTCATGATGTTGCCTTTATGCACCAAGGTCACACTGGGGCGATGGTGCTCTACAGCATACTGTATGGCGGCGCGTACTAAGCGTTCGCTACCCTCGCGGCTCACCGGCTTGATGCCAAACGAAGAACTTTCAGGGAACCGGATCTGGTCTTTTATGCCCCATTCCTGCTGAAGGAACGCCAGCAGTTTTTTCGCCTTTTCAGAGCCGGCTTCTGCTTCGATGCCGGCATAAATATCTTCTGTGTTTTCGCGGAAGATGACCATATCCACCCGTTCAGGATGGCGCAGGGGTGATGGAACTCCCTGAAACCAATGCACGGGGCGAAGGCAGACGTACAGGTCCAACTCCTGGCGCATGGCAACATTCAGCGAGCGGATGCCTCCGCCTACCGGTGTGGTAAGGGGCCCTTTGATGGAAACAAGATATTCCCGGGCGGTGTCCAGTGTGGCAGCCGGGAGCCATTCACCGGTTTGTTGAAAGGCTTTTTCACCGGCCAGCATTTCAAGCCATTCAATGCGGCGTTTGCCTTGGTAAGCCTGAGCAACGGCAGCATCCAGTACCCGACGGCTGGCACGCCATACATCCGGGCCGATTCCGTCTCCTTCAATAAATGGAATAGTGGGCTCATCAGGCACTATCAGCTTTGCGCCGGGGCCCATCGTGATTTTCTGACTCATGGGGGCGCGAAGGTACTTATTCAGGCAAGCGGCCCGCTGACAAAAAGCAGTGTCAACCTGTGATTTTCAGGCGGACTTTATTCGTAAGAAATCATCGGTTACCCGGCCATCGAAACGGATTCCGTCTCCTCAATCAGGTCTTTTTCTATTTGTAGGTTTTCGATGATGAATGCCTGGCGAGCCGGGGTGTTTTTCCCCATGAAATATTCTAGGAGTTTCTGGATCTGGGCATCTTGTGAGAGCAGGACGGGCTCTTTACGCATGTCGCTGCCAATGAAGCGGGCGAACTCTTCCGGAGAGATTTCACCCAGGCCTTTGAAACGTGTGATTTCTGGTTTGCTGCCTAATTCGGCGATGGCTCGTTGCCGTTCTGCATCGCTATAACAATAAATTGTCTTCTGCTTATTGCGAACCCGAAAGAGCGGCGTCTCGAGGATGAAGACATGGTTGTTGCGCACCAGGTCCGGAAAAAACTGCAGGAAAAAGGTCATGATCAGGAGCCGGATGTGCATCCCGTCCACATCGGCATCGGTGGCAATGACGATGTTTTTATAGCGCAGGCCTTCGAGGCCTTCTTCAATATTCAGGGCATGTTGCAGCAGGTTGAATTCTTCATTTTCATAGACCACCTTTTTCGTCAGTCCAAAGCAATTGAGGGGTTTGCCCCGCAGGGAAAAGACGGCTTGAGTAGCCACATTCCGGCTCTTGGTGATAGAGCCTGAGGCTGAGTCACCCTCGGTGATAAAAAGGGTGCTTTCCTGTTGCAGCTCCACAAATTCTTCTTTGCCTTTTGCAGGAGGCACATCATCAAAATGGATGCGGCAGTCGCGGAGCTTCTTATTATGCAGGTTGGCTTTTTTGGCCCGTTCGTTGGCTAATTTCCGGATGCCGGAAAGTTCTTTCCGTTCGCGTTCGCTCTGCTCGATTCTTTTTTTAATTGCCTCAGCCGCCTCTGGGTTTTTATGCAGGAAGTTGTCGAGCTCACGGGCTAAGAAATCGAGTACAAAGCTTTTCATGCTGGGGCCTCCTTCCCACACATATTGAGAGCCGAGTTTGGTCTTAGTCTGGCTTTCAAATACAGGTTCCTGCACCCGAACAGAGATCGCCGCACAAATACTCTGGCGTATGTCTGCAGCATCATAGTCCTTTTTGAAAAAATCCCGCATCACTTTCACCACAGCTTCACGGAAAGCCCCCTGATGGGTGCCTCCCTGAGTGGTATGCTGCCCATTGACGAAGGAGTACAGGTCTTCGCCATAATCACCGGTATGGGTCATGGCCAATTCAATATCCTCGCCTTTCAAGTGAATGATTGGGTAGCGAACGGACTCCGCATTGGTCTTTCGGGAGAGCAGGTCGAGGAGACCATTTTTTGAGAGATAATTCCGGCCATTGTAATGGATGGTGAGGCCGGCGTTCAGGAAGCAATAATTCCAAATCTGGTTTTCGACAAACTCGGTAGTGAAGTGGTAATTACGAAAGACCGTTTCATCGGGAGTGAATTCTGTGAGTGTACCATCTGCTTCGGTGCTGGTGCTGAGCTTGTGATCTTTAATTAAAATGCCCCGTTCAAATTCAGCACATTTGGTTTTCCCCTCACGGAATGCCACCACTTTGAAGGTATGGCTCAGTGCATTGACAGCCTTTGTGCCTACCCCGTTCAGGCCCACACTTTTCTGAAACGCTTTGCTGTCATACTTAGCTCCTGTGTTGATTTTACTGACTACATCTACCAGCTTGCCCAGCGGGATACCCCGGCCAAAATCGCGCACACTCACTTTACCGTCTTTAATGAACACGTCGATACGGCGGCCAAAGCCCATGGTGTATTCATCAATCGAATTGTCAATGACTTCTTTGAGCAAAACATAAATGCCATCATCCGCCGCGCTCCCATCGCCAAGCTTCCCGATATACATGCCCGGCCTCAGTCGGATATGCTCCCGCCAGTCTAAGGATTTGATGCTGTCTTCGGTATAGTTATGCTGAATGGCTTCCAATGCTGCTATGCTTTTTTAGGGCCGCAAATTAGGTGAAGCGCCCGGGCTGGCTCGGTCCCTTGACGTAATTCCGGTACCTGCAGACCCATTCATCCACATATCCACAGCCGCGGCCTATAAAACTATTGTGGATGTTTTCGCCCAATAATGAATAGTGGCCTGTGTTCTAGTCAGAACTCTTATCCCATACACAGACTCGGCTTATCCACAGCCCTGCCTTTCAAATCCCCACAGTTCATTTCCAATAAAGTAATTGTCTGACTGCTGCGCGAAGGATTTATTTTGCCAACTTCAATTCCAAAAAATATCCAGGGCATGACCATCGTGCTGGCCTCAAACAATGCAGGCAAAATAGCCGAACTGAAATCACTATTGCCTGCGGGCATAAAGCTGATAACTATGACTGAAGCAGGATACCTGAAACGCATTGAAGAACCCTTCAACAGCTTTCGGGAGAATGCTTATGCAAAGGCTAAAGCCCTCTTTGAGTTTACAGGACTCCCTACCCTTTCCGATGACAGTGGTATTTGTGTCGAGGCATTGGATGGCAAGCCCGGGGTGCATAGTGCGCGCTATGCCGGCCCGGAAGCAAGTGATGATGCGAACAATCAGAAATTGCTCCGTGCTTTAGGAAACTATGAAAATCGGGCAGCTTACTATTTTGCTGCTTTGTGTTTCATTCGGCCGGGGGGCCTGCACTATTTCGAAGGTCGCTGTGATGGGCATATCGGGCGCAGGCCCAAAGGAAACCGGGGCTTTGGCTATGACCCCATCTTTCTGCCGGAAGGCTACGAACAGAGTTTTGCTGAACTATCGCCTGAAATCAAAAGCCGGATTAGCCACAGAGCCAAGGCTTTGCAACAATTCATTTCATTCCTGAACCGGCTTCCTGATTCCGCTAATTCCAGCACTTGAAATTCAGTATCGGCGACCGGGTATGGCTCAAACGCAGCGATGAGGAAGGCGAAATAACAGCCTTTCTGGGCCAGGGCTTGGTGGAAGTGCAGGTCGGGGAAATTCGTTTTCCAGCCTTCGAAGACGAACTGGAGCATCCATACCTCCATTGGTTCACTCAAAGCAAAAAAAAATCCGCCCCAACACCGGAACCCAAAATCTCAGAACCGGAAAAGCCCGGACGTGCCCGCCTGCCCAGGGGTATCTACCTCAGCTTCTTCCCCGATTATGCCCAGGAATCTGAGCACGAAATCATTACAGGTTTTGCCTTGCAGCTTCTCAATGAAACGGCCGAAGCCATTCAATTCCGTTATGAATCCCGGCCCGTCTCTGGTTCGGTGTTTTTATCGCTTCAGGGGAAGATGCCTGCATTTTCGAACCTCTACTTACATAGGCTCTCGCTGGAATTGCTGAATGATCAACCGCGCTTCCTCTGGCAGTTAGCGCCGCAGGCCATCCCTCTTTCTGCAACGAATGAGCTACTCCGAATTCGATCAGCTCAGTTAATCCGCCACATTCAAACCCTCATTCAGGATGGTGCTCCTTCTTTTAGCATCCTGCTGCGAGAAAATGCAGCCATGCTGCCGGAGGTAAAGACTTTACCCATCCCCCGGGCCAAAGCACCTGAGTCTGCCAAAAAGCAGGCCCCAATCCCACGGGATTCCGTGGTGGATTTGCACATGAGCCCGGGTGCAGGGAAGGCAAACTTACTTTTGCCGGCCCAACTTCAGCTCCTGGAACAAGCCCTGCACGATGCTTTTTTAGCCGGCAGCCCCAGCCTGATTGTGATTCATGGCCTTGGCTCGGGCACTTTACGAAAAGCAGTACATCAACTGTTGCAGGACACTCCCTTTGTCCGCACGTTCCGACACGAATGGATGCCCGGTTATGGCTGGGGCGCCACACAGGTTTGGTTCCTAAGCTGAAATGACTGCTTGTTCCGGTTGCGCTACCAATGCAATCACTTACAGATAGGCTTGCAACTGACTCTTGAGTTGTGCTTTGCTCATAGCGCCCGACTGCCGCCATAAGGCATTCCCCTTCTGAAACAGCATCAGGGTAGGCACTCCCTGGATGCTCAAGCGCTGCGCCCATGCAGGTTGCCGGTCCACATCTACTTTCACGATGGTCAGTGCATCGCCCAACTCTTGTTTTAGTTCGGACAGCACCGGGGCCATCATCTTACAGGGGCCGCACCAGTTGGCATAAAAATCAACCAGTACCAGCTTTTCAGTTTGGATTAGTTCTGAAAAAGACAAAGCCATATTGTTTGTAATGGAGCATTCTGAAAAATCAGGGCAAAGTTCGCGAGGGTTTATCCCCACAAACCTTAAAGCATTCTTAGCATTCCGCAGCAGAAGCAGCAAGGGCAAAAATGCTTTGTTACCTTCGCGCAAAATTTTTTAAAAAACACATGAGCACTGTTCGCGTAGCCATCAACGGCTTTGGCCGGATTGGGCGACTGGTATTTCGCCAGATCTACAACATGGAAGGCATTGAAGTGGTAGCCGTCAACGACTTGACTAATCCAAAAGTCCTGGCCCACCTTCTGAAATATGACTCGGCACAAGGCCGTTTTGACAGTGCAACCGTATCGCATGGCGATGACTCCGTCATCGTGGCCGGCCAGCCCATTAAAGTTTATGCTCAGAAAGACCCCGCTCAGATTCCCTGGGGCCAGCATCAAGTGGATGTAGTGCTGGAATGCACCGGTTTCTTTGCTGATAAGGAAAAAGCAGAAGCGCACCTTCGCGCCGGTGCAAAACGCGTCGTGATTTCCGCACCCGCGACCGGTGACCTGAAAACCATCGTTTTCAACGTCAACCACAACATCCTCGATGGCTCAGAGCAAATCATCTCCTGTGCTTCCTGCACCACCAATTGCCTCGCACCTATGGCCAAGGTGCTCAATGACCAGTTCGGCATCATTACCGGCCTGATGACCACCGTTCACGCCTACACCAACGACCAAAACACCCTCGATGCTCCGCACCCCAAGGGAGACCTGCGCCGTGCCCGCGCCGCTGCCGAGAACATCGTACCCAACTCTACCGGTGCTGCCAAGGCGATTGGCCTTGTGCTGCCCGAACTGAAAGGCAAATTAGACGGGGGCGCACAGCGCGTGCCCACCATTACGGGCTCCCTCACCGAGCTGTTTACCATACTGGAAAAAGAAACCAGCGTCGAAGCGGTCAACGCAGCCATGAAAGCCGCGGCCAACGAGTCGTTTGGCTACAACGAAGACGAAATCGTCAGCTCGGACGTCATCGGCATTAACTATGGCTCCCTGTTCGATGCCACCCAGACAAAGGTGATGAGCGCCGGTGGCCGCCAGATGGTCAAGACCGTAAGCTGGTACGACAACGAGATGAGCTATGTCAGCCAACTCGTCCGCACGGTAAACTATTTCGCCAGCCTGATCAAGTAATTCTTTGCAGTGATACTCTATTCCCGAAGTCGTCCGGCTTCGGGAATTTTTTTTTAGCCGGCTTTTGCAGCCCGATGCAGCATCCGTTGCGTCGCACGCTTCGGCTGATAGTTCCCTACCCGGCTTTCCCCGGAAGGGCCAACTATCAACCTGCAAAAAGCCCCATCAGGAACCGAACCCTGCACGTGGGCCTGCTTCCAGAGTGCCGGCATCACGCCGTGTTCGCGGGCGCCGGCTCACGCGTATCCGCAGCTCGCCGAGGGGCTGGCGTTGCTTGTTCAGGATGCTGACGATGTCCATGGTGCTGCAACCGCCGAGGGCCATGAACAGGCTCTTCATCCCAGATTTTGCAGTAGGGTCATCCTGTAAGACTTAATGGCAGATGTGCGTGG
>JAFDYC010000050.1 GCA_018267625.1 Bacteroidota bacterium | reverse complement strand
AGGGGTATAAGCCCCTCAGCCCTAGTAAGGCCTAATAATTTCTACTATTGTAGATTGGCATACAGTATTTGAAAAAATTTTCCCCCCTAGTAAGGCCTAATAATTTCTACTATTGTAGATCGTTAGTGTAGGGATGTTAACTAAAGGATACGGCCTAGTAAGGCCTAATAATTTCTACTATTGTAGATTTATTTGGTTATTGAAGATAGCTTAGGCCTAGTAAGGCCTAATAATTTCTACTATTGTAGATATAAACTCATAGCCTTTGCCTCAAGCGCCTAGTAAGGCCTAATAATTTCTATTATTTTAGATATAGAAATGGCACATGAAACATGAAACATGAAACATGGCACATGAAACATGATACATGGCAAAGTGAGGCCTAATTATTTCTACTGTTGAAGTTATCCGCGCAGTTAATACTACTGCGTCCCCTATTTTTTTCTTGGCAACAAAAAGTAAGAAAAGGATTCCGTTATCAAAGAAAAACTTCCCTACCTTTGCCGCCCGTAAAAATCTATGGCCAAACAAAGTCTCATCAAGCAGGATGGCGTCATCGTGGAAGCACTGTCTAACGCCATGTTCCGCGTCCGGCTTGAAAATGGGCACGAAATCATTGCTACCATTTCCGGGAAAATGCGCATGCACTACATCCGCATCCTGCCCGGGGACAAGGTAGGGGTGGAGATGAGCCCATACGACCTGAGCCGCGGACGAATTATCTATCGCTATAAGTAGTCACTGACCCTTTTACTAATCTAAGAATCACCATAACGCTCATGAAAGTTAGAGCCTCCATCAAGAAGCGCAGCGCCGATTGCAAAATCGTTCGCCGTAAAGGCAAGCTGTTTGTTATCAACAAGAAAAACCCTCGCTATAAACAACGCCAGGGCTAAACCGATTATGAAGCAAGGTGGTCAGCATGATAGCTGCTGCCCTGCCTCAAGCAACCCATCTACACTTTACAATCACCAATTTCAATAATGGCTCGTATAGCTGGTATTGACCTGCCCAAAAACAAGCGCGGCGAAATCGCGCTCACTTACATCTACGGCATTGGCCGCAGCACCGCCCAACGCATCCTCAGCGAAGGAGGCATCAACTGGGATAAAAAAGCCGGCGAATGGAACGACGACGAACTCGCCGCCATCCGGAATTTCATCAACAGTGAAATCAAGGTGGAAGGTGCCCTGCGCTCCGAAACCCAAATGAACATCAAGCGTTTGATGGATGTGGCTTGCTACCGCGGCCTGCGCCACCGTAAGGGCTTGCCCCTGCGTGGCCAACGCACCCGTACTAACAGCCGTACCCGCAAGGGCAAACGCAAGACCGTCGCCGGCAAGAAGAAGGCAACCAAGAAATAATCCTTAGTATAAGAATGCAAGACCACCTGAATCTTCGTCTGTGCAGGAATATCCAATTCCCTGCTTCAGCCTTTGCTTCTGTGTCTTACTTTTTTTCTAAAAAAAATAATGCTGCAGCCGGAGACGCTATTCGTTTAGGCGGACGCAGCAGGGCAGCTAAAACTGCCTGATTCATCACGACTACCTTTTTTTAAACAAACCAATGGCTAAAGCACAACAAGGCTCAGCAAAAACCGCCGCTAAAAAGCGCGTGGTCAAGGTGGATGCACACGGAGACGTGCACATCAGCGCCACCTTCAACAACATCATCGTATCCTGCACCAACAAGGCCGGCCAGGTTATCTCCTGGAGCTCAGCCGGTAAGATGGGCTTCCGCGGCTCGAAGAAAAACACCCCTTATGCAGGTCAGACGGCCGCCGCCGACTGTGGCAAAGTGGCACTGGATGCCGGCATGAAGCGTGCCGATGTCTTTGTCAAGGGCCCGGGTTCCGGTCGCGAAGGGGCCATTCGCTCCTTAGCCAATATCGGCATCGAAATCACCTCTATTAACGATATCACGCCGCTGCCACACAATGGCTGCCGCCCGCCCAAGAAGCGCCGCGTGTAATGTATAGGGCTTGTAGGAGGTCTCCTCTTCGCAAGCTGAAAAGTTCAACTCTGTTGCATCCGTTTTCCGGCTTTTTATGATGCATTCAGGGTTTGTTGTAAAAGCCGATTTTCTATTTCTACATGGCACGTTATACCGGCCCCAAGAACCGAATCAACCGCAAGTTTGGTGAGCCAATCCTCGGCTCCGGCAAAGACCTTGACAAGAACAGTTTCCCTCCTGGCCAGCATGGCAACTCCCGTAAGCGCAAGACGCAATCGGAATATGCCATCCAGCTTCGCGAAAAGCAAAAGGCTAAGTACACCTACATGGTGCTGGAAAAGCAATTCCGCAACACTTATGTGGAAGCGGCCCGCCTGAAAGGTGCTACCGGCGAAAACCTGATGAAGCTGCTGGAAAGCCGCTTCGACAATACCGTTTATCGTATGGGTTTCGCCCCTACGCGCCCTGCAGCCCGCCAGCTCGTGAGCCATTGCCACATGCTGGTGAACGGTCAGCCGGTGAACATCCCTTCTTATCAAATGAAGGTCGGTGATGTAGTGGAGCTGAAACCCAAGAGCAAGGCCAATACCGACATTACCGGTATGGCCCGTGCAAAGGCCCCCCGCATCAACTGGGTTGACTTCAATGAAAAAGAATTCAAGGGTACCTTCCTGATGGCCCCCGAGCGGGAATCGGTTCCTGAGAATATCAAGGAGCAACTGATCGTTGAATTGTACTCTAAGTAATCTTTTACCATTCGGGCAGCATGCTCCAGTTGTGTATGTTGCCTGAATGGTTGCTCTTTAAAAACTGTTCATTGATGGGTTGCCGAGCAAGAATTTGAGGGTGGGGAAGAGAACCCCGAACCCCGAAGTGTGCGACGCAACAGACGCTGAGCAGCGAGCCGAAAGCCGGCAAAAAAAATCAAAAAAAGGGCCCTGGGCCGAAACCATTCTCAACAAACAAACATTCCAATATTCCAATCCAAATGGCCATCCTGAATTTCCAAAAGCCTGACAAGATTGTGCTGCAAAAAGCCACTGACTTTGAAGCACAGTTTGAATTCCGCCCGCTTGAGCCGGGTTATGGTGTCACCATCGGCAACGCACTGCGTCGCGTGCTGCTTTCTTCCCTGGAAGGCTACGCGATTACGGCTATTAAAATTGCCGGTGCTGAGCATGAATTTGCAACCATCAAGGGCGTCATTGAAGACGTTACCGAAATCATCCTGAACCTGAAACAAGTGCGCCTGAAAAAGGCTGTGGAAGGCGAGGCAATGCATGACCATGCCGTACTGAGCGTTAAGGGCAAGGACAAGTTCACAGCGGGCATGATCGGGGATGCACTTCCTTCGTTTGAAGTGATGAACCCGGAGTTGGTTATCTGCAACATGGATACCAGCGCCACGCTCAACATTGAACTGTTTATCGGGAAAGGCCGCGGCTATGTGCCTTCCGAGGAAAACCGCCAGGAAGGTATGCCGGTGGGTGTATTGGCTATTGACTCGGTGTACACGCCGATCAAGAATGTGAAGTACTCCATCGAGAACACCCGCGTAGAGCAACGCACCGACTTCGAAAAGCTGATTATGGAAGTGAGCACGGATGGCACCATTCACCCCGAAGAGGCCGTGAAGGAAGCCAGCCGCATCCTCATCCAGCACCTGATGATCATCACCGATGAAAACATCAGCCTCGACACCCGCACGGAAGAAGCCCCCATCACTATTGATGAAGAAACGCTTCAGTTGCGCAAGACGCTCAACACTCCGCTGGAAGACCTCGAGCTTTCCGTACGTGCCTTTAACTGCCTGAAAGCTGCAAAAATCAATTCGCTCAGCGAGCTGGTTCAGTACACTCAGGAGGAGCTGATGAAGTTCCGCAACTTCGGCCAGAAGAGCCTTTCCGAAATCGAACAAGTGCTGAACGACCGCGGCCTCCACTTCGGAATGGACATCAATAAGGTGGCTTACGAAGCATAAAATCTAAACATACACGGCCTGCAATTCCTTGACACGGTGCAGTGCCTTTTTAAACAACCATCGTCATGCGTCACGGAGATAAAATCAACAACCTGGGCCGTACGGCATCGCACCGTAAGGCTATGCTGAGCAACATGACTTGCTCGCTCATCGCGCACAAGCAGATCACGACTACCCTCGCCAAGGCTAAGGCCCTGCGCGTGTATGCTGAGCCGCTCATCACCCGCTGCAAAGTGGACAACACCCACAACCGCCGGATCATTTTTTCGTACCTGCAAGACAAGCAGGCAATCCAAGAGCTTTTCGGCGTCATCAGCGACAAGGTGGCCAACCGCCCCGGAGGCTACACCCGCATCATCAAGCTGCCCCGCCGCCTCGGCGATGCAGCAGATATGGCCCTCATTGAGCTGGTGGACTTCAACGAGACTTACAACGCCAAGGATGGCGCTCAAAAGAAGACCCGCCGTAGCCGCCGCAGCAGTACGAAGCCAGTGGAAACACAGCCCCTCGCTGAAACACCCGCAACCGAACCCGCTCCGGAAACTACAGAGCAAACAGAAGGAGGCGAGGCTACCCAGGCATAAGTCAATATTCATTCTTATGAAGAGGCTGTCTCAAAAAGGCAGCCTCTTTTTTTCATGAATTTTTAGGTAGTCGGCTTTGGTGCCCGGATACAGCATTCGTTGCGTTGCACACTGATGGGCCAGTGCTACTATCCGGCTTCCCTGTAGCATCAGAGTAGAAGACACATATTCCCTTTATGGTGCCTGAAAAATTCAAACTGCTGAACTCTTACAGACGCAGTGCCCCTGCCTACATTTGCGCACCCTGAGCAAGATTTTTTATAGCAAGAACGAGCGCTCTTTATGATAAAAATTACCCTGCCGGACGGCTCTGTCCGGGAATATGAATCCGGTGTTTCGGCCTTAGATGTGGCGCGAAGCATCTCCGAAGGATTAGCCAGAAATGTGCTGGCTGCTGAACTGAACGGCGAAGTGTGGGATGCCTTTCGTCCCATCGAACAGGATGCTTCTCTCAAGCTGCTGACCTGGGACGACCGGGGCGGAAAAAGCACCTTCTGGCACTCTTCGGCCCACCTGATGGCAGAAGCCTTGCAGAGCTTTTATCCGGAGACAAAATTTGCCATCGGCCCGCCTATTGAGAATGGTTTTTACTACGATATAGACTTGGGCGATGAAAAGATTTCGGATGCAGACCTGGCGAAGATTGAAGCCAAGATGAAAGAGCTGGCCAAAGGCAAGCAGGCTTACCAGCGCCAGGAGGTGTCCAAGAAAGATGCCCTCCAATATTTCAGCAAAAAGCAAGACCCATACAAGCTGGAGCTGATAGAAGGCCTGGAAGATGGCCACATCACCTTCTACACCCAGGGCAACTTCACCGACCTCTGCCGGGGCCCGCATATACCCAACACAGGCTTCATCAAAGCCATCAAGCTGACCAGCATTGCGGGGGCATACTGGCGCGGTGATGAGAAGAATAAAATGCTGACCCGCATCTATGGCATCAGCTTCCCCAAACAGCAGGAACTGGAGGATTACCTCAGCCTGCTGGAAGAAGCCAAAAAGCGCGACCACCGCAAACTGGGCCGAGAATTGGAACTGTTTACCTTCTCTGAAAAAGTAGGCTCCGGTTTGCCTATGTGGCTGCCCAAAGGCGCCTTGCTCCGTGACCGGCTACAACGCTTCCTGCAACAAAAACAGATGGAGATTGGTTACTTGCCCGTGGTGACCCCACACATCGGCAGCAAGCAGCTTTATGTCACCAGTGGCCACTGGGAGAAATATGGTAAGGACTCCTTCCGCCCCATCACCACACCACAGGAAGGGGAAGAGTTTCTGCTGAAACCGATGAACTGCCCGCACCATTGCGAGATTTATAAGTCGGCACCCCGCTCCTACAAAGACCTGCCTCTGCGCTTAGCAGAGTTTGGTACTGTATATCGTTATGAGCAAAGCGGCGAGCTGCATGGGCTGACCCGTGTGCGCGGCTTCACGCAGGACGATGCACACTTGTTCTGCCGGCCTGAGCAAGTAAAAGAAGAATTCAAAAAGGTGATTGACCTGGTCATCTTTGTGCTGGATACACTCAGCTTCGGTGAGTTCACAGCGCAGATTTCCCTGCGCGACCAGGAAGACCGCAGCAAGTACATCGGCTCTGATGAAAACTGGGCCATTGCCGAGCAAGCCATCATCGAAGCCGCTGCTGAAAAGGGACTCAAGACCGTCACTGAATTTGGAGAAGCGGCTTTTTACGGTCCGAAACTGGACTTCATGGTGAAGGATGCCCTGGGCCGGAGCTGGCAATTAGGAACCATCCAGGTGGATTACAACCTGCCGGAGCGCTTTGAGCTTGAATATGTGGACGCCGACAACACCCGCAAGCGCCCCGTGATGATTCACCGTGCCCCCTTCGGATCCATGGAGCGATTCATAGCCGTGCTGCTGGAGCATTGTGCCGGTGAACTTCCATTATGGTTGGCGCCCGTACAGGTGAAGGTTTTGCCCATCTCCGACAAGTACAACGAATATGCCACCTCCGTCATCGCACAGCTTCAGGGCTTCGGCATTCGGGCTGAGGCAGACGAACGCAGTGAGAAGATTGGTCGTAAAATCCGGGACACCGAACTGGCTAAAATTCCCTACATGCTCATCGTGGGCGAGAAGGAAGCTGAGGAAGGGAAAGTGGCTGTTCGCAAGCATAAGGAAGGGGATCAGGGCGCCGTCACCCTCCAGGAGTTTGCCGCTTCACTGGGAGCAATCGTCGCTGCTCAGATGAGCGGAATCCGAACGAACGACAGGCACTAAGCACCTCCTGGCAACAACGAATCATGCCCACACAAGAATATTTCGGAATGCCTTGCACCACTGCTTGGAACGCCTATTCCGCTATTTTTGCGCCGCAGAAATTTTCACTCAAAAACCATTAATGCAGAAAAGACCGAGAGGCAGACAGCCCTTCCGACCCAGAATCAAAGAGCGCGAACACCGCATCAACGAAGAAATTACAGGCCCAGAAATCCGCGTAGTAGGTGAAGGGATTGAGCCCGGTATTTATCCCGTAGCGAAAGCGCTCAAGATGGCACAGGAGCGTGAGATGGATTTAGTGGAAATTTCGCCGCAGGCGGTGCCGCCCGTATGCCGCATCATTGACTACAACAAGTTCCTCTACGAAAAGAAAAAGAAGGACAAGGAACAGAAGGCTAAAAGCAAGCAAAGCGAGGTCAAAGAAATCCGCTTCACTCCCAATACCGATGACCACGACTTCGACTTTAAGAGCAAACACGCAGCCAAGTTTTTGCAGGACGGCGACAAGGTGAAATGCTACGTTCAATTCCGCGGCCGCGCCATCATGTTTCAGGAGCGGGGCGAACTGATGCTGCTCAAGTTTGCGGAACGCCTCGCCGAATTTGGCTCCTTAGAAAGCATGCCAAAGATGGAAGGGCGCCGGATGATCGCCATCTTCACCCCCAAGAAAAAGAAAGTCTGAGCAGACGATCATAAACAAAACATGCGCCCCGGAATGAGGCGCATGTTTTGTTTATGAGATTATTTCTTGAGGACTTCTGCAAATGGCCCGGTTGCAAAGGATGCGGCATCAGGCCTGCTCTGCTGATTTTAATAATCTTCGGTAGCAAGGTCCAATTCTTTCAGTGCCTGCTCCAACTGTGCATCGTTGGGTGCAATTCCGTGCCACTCGTGCGTGCCTTCCATAAAGCTCACACCCTTGCCCATCACCGTGCGCATCAGAATCACGATGGGCTTTCCCTGCCCGGCTGCTTCACGGACTGCCTCCAGTGTGGCGATAACTTCTTCCATCACGTTCCCGTCCATTTCATAAACCAACCAGTTGAACGCGCTGAATTTGGCGTTGAGGCTTTCTACATTCATCACCAGGCCGGTGGGGCCGTCAATCTGCTGGCCATTCACATCAATTGTGGCCACGAGGTTGTCTAAGCGATGGTGCGCGGCAAACAGGATGGCCTCCCAGTTTTGGCCTTCCTGCAATTCGCCATCGCCGTGCAGGGAGAAAATCAAACGCTCATCGTTGTCCAGTTTTTTTGCAATGGCAGCACCGCAGGCGGCACTCATGCCCTGACCCAAAGAACCGCTGGCAATGCGTACTCCGGGCAGGCCTTCATGCGTGGTAGGGTGGCCCTGTAGCCGGCTATTGATTTTGCGGAAGCTGGCCAACTCGGAAACCGGGAAATAGCCCGAACGCGCCAGCACACTGTAGAAAACCGGGGAAATATGCCCGTTCGAAAGGAAGAAAATATCCTCGCCCCGGCCTTCCATTTTGAAGGGTTTAGGCTGGTGCTTCATGATGTGGAAGTAAAGGGCCGTCATGAAATCGGCACAGCCCAGCGAGCCGCCCGGGTGGCCACTTTGCGCAGCATGTACCATCCTGACAATGTCGCGGCGCACCTGCCCGGCGAGGCGTTTGAGTTCGGAAATTTCCATTGCGCGGCGAAGATAAATCGGCAGGCATTGTGCTTTGCTCCTAATCTTGCTCAGCGGCAGGAGCTGTAATTTTTTTTTGATAAATGCCCCCAATACAAGAGCCGAAAAAGGGAAGAGCCTTCACGCGGCGCCTGATGCATTGGCACCACCGCTTCAACACGCGCAGCCTGCCCTGGCAACGCAGCCGGGAACCCTACACCATCTGGCTTTCAGAGATCATCTTGCAACAAACCCGGGTAGCTCAGGGGCTTCCCTACTACGAAAAATTCATTGCTATTTATCCCGATATTCAGTCGCTGGCGGCTGCGCCGGATGATGCTGTGTTGAAGCTTTGGGAAGGCCTGGGTTATTACACCCGTTGCCGGAACCTGTTGGCAACGGCACGTTTTCTAGTAGCCGAATCAAGCGGAATCTTTCCACAAACGTATGAAGGACTGCTTCGGCTGAAAGGTGTGGGAGCTTATACCGCTGCGGCTATAGCCTCCTTCGCTTATGGCTTGCCTCATGCAGTGGTGGACGGTAATGTATTTCGCGTGCTGGCCCGTTGCTTTGGCATCGAAACACCGATTGACTGTAGCGATGGGAAGAATTTATTTCAGGCCTTAGCCAATCAGCTCATTGACCAGAAAGACCCGGGTGGTTTTAACCAGGCCCTGATGGATTTGGGGGCCACAGTCTGCACGCCATCTACGCCAGACTGCGTGCATTGTCCGCTGGCTGAAATATGTGAAGCCCGGAGTAGTGGGTGGATTGAGCGTTTGCCCCAGCGCCGTCCGAAAAACCCACCCAGCATTCGATATTTCAACTATTTCCTGCTGCGTAGGGGTGATACAATCTGGCTTCGGCAAAGGCAAGGCAAGGATATTTGGCAGGGCCTGTACGAGCCGTTACTAATTGAAACGATGCAGGTGCAAGAGCTTTGGGAGCTTCAAGACCTGCCCGAATTTTCTCAACTCAACAAGAAAAAAGCAGGCTGGAATTACCTGGGTAAAAGCCGCCAGCGCCTGAGCCATCAAATCATTTTTGCTCAATGCTACTGCCTGTTCTGGCCAGAGAATAGGGTGCCTGCTGAAGGCGGCATTTGGGTGCCTGTTGCCCGTCTCCGTGAGTATGCGTTTCCCCGAACCCTCACATGGTTTTTTAATAAATTGACTACTTTTAAATGAGTCAGATTTTGATAAGAAAATAGGAATCTATGCGCGGTGTAAACAAAGTCACCCTAATCGGTAATCTCGGTAAAGACCCCGAAATCCAATACCTGGAAGGCAATATTGCGGTCGCCAAATTTCCCTTAGCTACCACAGAAAGTTTCAAAGACAGAAGCGGCCAGATGCTGTCGCAAACGGAATGGCATACGGTCGTGCTGTGGCGGGGGCTGGCCGAATTGGCACTGCGCTTTCTGCACAAAGGCAGCCTCGTCTATATTGAAGGACGCCTGCGCACCCGTCATTGGGAAGACAAAGAACACAACAAGCGCTCTGCCACCGAAGTAGTTGGAGAAAACTTAGTGATGCTTGACAAGCGGAAGGACTCCGATACCTATGTGGCACCCAGCCTGGATGGCACAAATAACCTAAGCCAATTTCCCAGCCCGGACAGCCTGCCTGAATATGGCGAAGAGGGAAAATCAGATGGGATGAGCAGCACCATTCCGGACGAAAACCTGCCTTTTTAAGTCATCTAATTTTCGGAATCCTGCCGGGCAAACACATTGCCACCTGCTTCCTTATTATTTTTGGAGCTATTCACCATTAGGCAAGCAATTTGGAAAGCGCATCGGACGGCGGGGGGAGTACCCTGCATCTATTACTACAGGCCAGCGGAGGGCCTATTTCTCCGAGCAACCTGACCGTCCTGGTCATAATCATTCTGATTCTGCTGCTGCTTACCGCCATCACCGCCGGTGCGGAAACAGCTTTCTTCTCGCTCAAAGCGAAAGACATCAATTACCTCAAGACGAAAGAACAACCCGCAGCTCGCCAGGCCGTACGCTTACTCGACCAGCCCAAAATGCTGCTGGCAACCATCCTGGTGGCAAACAATTTTGTCAATATCGCCATCATTATCGCTACCAACCTGCTGATCCGGCATCTGCTCCCGCCCGAACTCTCAGCCCTTTGGTCGTTCCTGATTCAGGTAGTTGCCGTTACTTTCCTACTGGTACTTTTTGGCGAAGTCTTACCCAAGGTGTATGCCACGCAAAACAATATGCGCATGGCCCTGTTCAGCGCACCCGTCATTACCTCTTTGACCAACGTGTTTCGCCCGCTGAGCCGCACACTGGTTCGCTCTACCAACTACATCGAAGAACGGCTCGCACGCCAGAAAGCCGGCAGTGGCAGCCTGAGCACAGAAGATTTTGAACAAGCCATCGAGCTCACCGTCGGGCACACAGCAACCCGCGAAGAGGTCAATATTTTTAAAGGCATTCTCAAGTTTGGTAACATCACCGCCCGACAGGTGATGCGGGGACGGCTGGACGTCTGTGCCCTCAATCATGAAATGACTTTCCCGGAAGTGCAACGCTATGCCATTGAAGTCGGCTATTCGAGGATGCCTGTTTTTAATGAAAACCTTGATAAGGTGGCCGGCATGATTCACACTAAAGACTTCCTTCCCCATGGAGAAGACGACCACTTTGACTGGCATAAGCTCATCCGCCCCGCTTACTTCGTGCATGAAGGCAAGCTGATTGAAGACCTGCTTAAAGAATTTCAGCAAAAGCGCATCCACCTGGCTGTGGTCGTTGATGAGTTTGGCGGCACTTCCGGCATCATCACGCTCGAAGACATCATGGAAGAAATCATCGGCGACATAAAAGATGAGTTTGACGACGACGACCTTCAGGCCCGTAAAATTGACGATTACAACTTCCTCTTTGAAGGCAAGACCCTCATCAATGATGCTTGCCGCATCATGGGCCTCCCAACTGACACCTTTGATGAGGCCCGCGGCGAGAGCGACTCTTTGGGTGGCTTAATTCTTGAAATTTCAGGTCGTTTCCCTGTTGTCAATGAGACCCTGCGCAGCGGCATTTACGAGTTCACTGTTTTGGAAGTAGATAAGATGCGCATCAAACGAGTGAAAGTGACGATTGACGAACAAGAACATCGGGAAGAAGAAGTATGATTCCTGAAATCCATCCCTGATTTGGGGGCTTAAGATGTTGCGATGCTCATTTTTTTACAGGCTTTTTGCAACCCTTATTATCCCAGATTTTGCAGTAGGGTCATCCTGTAAGACTTAATGGCAGATGTGCGTGG
>JAFDYC010000004.1 GCA_018267625.1 Bacteroidota bacterium | reverse complement strand
GCGGCCAGATTTATGACCACGATGCAGCATTGCGCCTGCGGATTTTGAATGATACCCTTTTGGTAACGGGGAGCGGTAATGGCCCGGGAACATGTAGCGGCCCCGGCAAGCCTGCCTACTCAGTGAATATTAACCTCACTTGGGTTGCTGCCATTGATGGTGGCACACTTACCCCAATCACGGGGGATTATTTTGGCGCGTTAAATTTCCCCTGGGGCGTATGCCCGGACCGATTGATGAACCCTTGGGGCGTGGACATTACGGAAGACCCCATCCCGAACAATGGCTACTATGTACTTCAAAATTGGGAAGGATTTCACTGGGGCCTGAGCCACATTGATGCGGGATTATTTACAGTATCAACTACTACTCCCAATGCGATACTTGACGCCGGATTCAAAATATTCGGTGGTTCGCGCCCGAAGCATCCCGGTAATTTGAAGGAAATTGACCTCTATGGTTTGGGGTATTTAGGGCCTATCAGCAGCACGCTCGCCATGCAGCCCATATACTCCGGAAGTGGTCTTGTTGTAAATCCCATCTCCTGGTGGCACAATACCACGACCAATTCCATCACTTCGTTGCCGATGCCGGACCCTCCATTCTGGCTCGCTTCTGATTTGGAGACCTGGAGCCTGCCGGATATGGGTGCACGTTACGGTGCAGGCAGCGGTGCATCACCCTATTACCTTGCCTTGATGGACCAGACCGAATGGACACCGGGAACCCTGTCTCCGCGTTTCATTCAGGGCGGCCCGGATGGCGAATATTCTTCAGGCGGTGCTTGTCCCTCAGCCGTCAACGATTTGACCGGGTATAACCCCAAATACAAAAGCTACACTACCGGCGTAGTGATGCCCAGCTATGCTACTGAGCAAGTGATGGTTACCATGCCCGGCGTAGACATTCAGGACAATGCCCACAACATCTATTCCTGCGATGCCGGCGACCCTTATCGAATTGTGCATCCCTCTACGGCAAGCTTTGCCTCCGCGAAGGATGCCCTACTGCTGAAGCCCAATCCAGCCAGCGCATTCGTGGATGCATCCTGGATTAAACCTCTTCCGGAGGATGCTGTCGTTCGATTGACGATGCAAGACATGCTCGGGCGAACTGTGTATCAGGGCAATGGCCAGCGCCACAATGCCAATGAAGCCCGTTTTAACCTGCCCGACCTGTCCCCTGGCCTCTATGTGGCCACCGTTACCCTGAACGGGGTGGTGTCAGGCACGCAAAAACTGAGCATTCGCTAATCTTCCATTAAGACCGAGGGCTGCCCTTACAGGATGGCCCTCAGTTTTTCTTTACCTTATCAAAGCATGAAAAATCTATTCTTTTCCGTCCTGCTATGTTTGGTTGCTTCCTTTGGTGCAAATGCCCGCATTGTATATGTGAAGGCGGGCGCAACGGGAGCAAATACGGGCAACTCCTGGGCCAATGCCTTTACAAAAATGGATTCCGCATTTTCCCTCACACAGTTTCGGAACAACGACACGATTTGGGTTGCAAACGGTAATTACAAGCCTGCTACGACGTATGGCTGGATTTGCCATACTGATAGTTGCAATATATATGGTGGTTTCGCCGGAACGGAAACAACACTATCTCAACGAAACTGGGGCAACTTTCAGACCGTATTAGATGGTGACCTCGGCATACCCAACTACCGGAACGATAATGCTTCTGGCTTAATCTATTTTAAGGGGGATAGTGTAAAGACCGATTCCCCAAAATATTGTTTGCGACTCGATGGCTTCAAACTAATCAACGTTTATGGACAAGTATCTCCTGCTGGTATACCAATGAGCGCAGTTTCTGTGCTCAATAACCGCAGTTCCGGTACTGTCGCAGGGCAGTATACTATTAGTAACTGTCTTTTTCGAAATAATACCAGCTATTTTGGTGGGGCAATATACACTGTAGGCTTTGGGCTCACGCGCATATCCAACTGCATCTTTGAACAAAATCAGTCTCATTCCTACGGCGGAGCTATTCGAACAACTAGCTATTTGTATTATGGTATCCTTGTCTTGCAAGGTTTGCAAATTGAGGATTGTGCCTTTCGTGGAAATACGGCTCAGTATGGCGGAGCAATCGCAAAGTGGTACAATCCGATTTTCCAGGGCGACTATGCAGACAGCATATCTGTATTAGACATCACGCGTTGCAGCTTCATCGGCGACAGCGCTATGGTAGCTGGGGGCGCGATTTACGATAATGCTCAAGCGCACGTCCGCATCTACAATTCTCTATTTGCAGGCAATACCGCACCCAAAGGCGCTGTCTGGTATAGTCCGCCGCGCGACACCGTAGCCCATGTGTCCACCCAACCCCACACCCTCTACCACTGCACCATCGCGCACAACCGGAGCACCAGCACCGACACCACCGACTACCCGGTTACCCTTAATG
>JAFDYC010000049.1 GCA_018267625.1 Bacteroidota bacterium | reverse complement strand
CTCGGTTTCGACCTGGGCGGCCCTTCAACAGCTATCACTTCATTTAGCAATATCCGCGGTGTCGGCCTCTTCCCCAATCCCGCACCAGGTGGACGTTTCAATATCTCTTTAGAGGCAAAGCATCCGATGAAAGAAGTAAGCCTTTCGGCTACCGACATCACAGGCCGCGAGATATTGACTAGACAGTTCAGCAACCCCGGCAAGCGCCTGTTTGAGGAAATCAATCTCAGCGGCGCAGCGCTCGGCATATACTTCGTGCGCATCACGGCAGATGGCGAGGCCTTCAGCCGAAGGGTGGTGGTGGAGTAGGCTTACTACTCGCTGCAAGAAGGCATGGAAGGCTGCTTCGTTTAGATGCAGCCTTCCGTTTTATGTAAATGAGTTTAGAACTTCCCGGTAAACTGCCCATTGGTTACGTTCGTTGAGGTATGGGTCGAGTTATTTACGAAGCTGCCACTAAAGGTTCCTTCCACTTCGGTGGTGCTGAGTTTGGTGATCGTTAGGGTGCCCGAGCTGCTGGTATAAGATTCAGAGCCACTGATACCGGCAGATCCAATCAATAGGACAGGGACTACGGTGGTGCCGGTAGGTGTGGAGAAGTCGCCACTGATGTTTCCGGAGGAGGTAGAGCTGCCAGCAGGCAGGTTAATGGTCAACTGGGCGGTTTTGACGCCGGAAGTGCCTGTCTCAGCAGCAATCACCGTAATCTGGCTGATGGCCCCGCTGGTGGTGAACACTGCACTGCTATTGACAGCATTGATGGAGCTGAAATTCCCAAATCCGCTGCTGCTGGTGTTGAATGTGATGGCTGATTTACCGGCATTCAGGCTACTGGCGCTGAGGCTGCCGCCACCGCTACTGTCATCACTTTTCTTGCAGGAGCTTGCAAAAAGCAGCAGGGATGCTGCGAACGTCATAGCGAGGAACTTGGATTGCATACTTTGGAGTTTTTGGGTGAATGGATGGTGCAAATTTGTTCTGAGGCGGCGGTTGCTTTCGTTGTAGTTTGGTGTGAAATGCAGATAGTTACAGCGCTTCTTAAGCAGCAGATGGGTGCCCCTATTTTTTTGCCAGATTTAAATAGGAAGGAGCATTAGACTGCTTCCGAACTTGTGCCAGAATTATGTCTGCAATCCATGTTACGGTTTGGTCGCAGCGCGACAGCCCCCGCCTGCGCTATGTTCTGGATTGGCTACTGGGAGAACGATTGGGCCTGTCATATACCTTGACGAATCAGGAGCAGGAAACCATCCGGGCTAGCCATGCACTGTCCTACGGCTGGCTGAATGAAACGGTTGTCAGCGTCCATTCCGGCACTTCGCTGCTCTGGGAAGAAGGGGTGCAGGTGCATGGCTTGAAAGGAGTTGAATGGCAGGGATTGTTTACCCTGTTCTTAGAGACACAGAGTCGCTGCGACATCGCCTTTGACTTGTTTGCCGGCATTTTTTACCTGCTGAGCCGCTACGAAGAATACCTTCCTTTTGCTTCGGATAAACACGGACGTTACCCGGCTCAACAAAGCATCCTGTATGAACAATTGGAGCGGCCCGTCGTGGATGAATGGGTGGAAGCATTTCGGGCTTTTCTGGAACAAGCCTGGCAAATTCAAATTCCCCGGAAGCCTTTTTCATTCCAGCCCAGCTATGATATAGATATAGCCTGGAGCTACCGGTTCAAGGGGTGGAAACGTATGCTGGGCGCGGCATCCAGAGAGCTGCTGCAAGGGAATGGCGGCAGCCTGAAACAACGATGGCGGGTTTGCCGGGGACGGGAAAAAGACCCTTATGACTCCTTCGCTTTCATTCTGGGGCAGCACATGATGGACAAGCAGCAGCCCCTCTATTTTGTGCTGGCAGCGCTTCAGGTTTCAGCGTTCGATAAAAATATTTCTCCCCTGCATCCCCGCATGTCGGGGCTCATTCATTCCTTAGCCACAGGGGGACGCTTAGGGCTTCATCCTTCTTACTACTCCAATAAGTATCCCCAACGATTACTTGCAGAAAAAGCAAGCCTGGAACGTATCCTGCAACAACCCGTTTTGCTTTCGCGCCAGCATTTCATCCGCCTGCGTTTTCCGGGCACTTACAGGGCTTTGACAGAGGCCGGTATTGAAGAAGATTTCAGCATGGGATACAGTACGCATTTCGGCTTCCGGGCTGGCACCAGCCATTCTTTTTTAGCGTACGACCTGAAGGCAGAACAATGCCTTTTATTGCGGGTGCATCCGTTCTGTTTTATGGACAGCACGGGTCGTTTCGACCTGGGCCTGACCGGCGAGGAAGCGTTCAGCCGGCTTCGTTTGATGGTGGAGCGATTAAAACTCTGTGGCGGGAAGCTCATCACTGTGCTGCATAATTATTCGCTGGGTACTGACGCCGCCTGGGCCGGCTGGCAAAGCGAATACGAGCAGTTCCTGGCCTCAATCCGGCAGGCTTGATGTATCCGAAAAACAGGGAAGCCAGAAGGTGATTTCGTTTCCGAATCGTCCCGCACTGCGCCCGGCAGGCCCGTACCTTCGCGACCGGATGAACCTCGGTGTTCTGCTTGGACTTTTTAGTAATGATGAACGGCTAAAACAATTAGCCGCCGCACTTTCATTGCCCGAACCCAGGTTCAGGGCCTGTCTGGATGGCCTGCAAGGCTCCGCAATGGCTTTCGTTGCAACGACAGTTTGGCAACTCTCCGACTGCAATCATGTGTTTGTGCTGGGCGACAAAGAGGAGGCAGCCTACTTCCATAATGACCTGGAGCACCTGAGCGGCGCATTAGATATTCACTACTTCCCGGATTCGTTCAAACGCAGTGGGCATTTCACAGACCTGAACCCCAGCCATGTGATGCTACGCACGGAGGCCCTTTCAAAATTTAGTGCCCCGGTTTCCTTGTCAGAAGGGGCCAGGCTCCCGCACAAGAAGGTATTAGTTACTTACCCCGAAGCGCTGTTTGAAAAAGTGGTTAACCCGGCGAGCCTGCAGCGGAATATGATTCAAATCCGCGTTGGGGAACTGCTCAGGCCGGAGCCGCTGATGGCACAACTAGTCGGGCTTGGCTTCCGGCGGGAAGATTTCGTTTATGAGCCGGGGCAGTTTGCCATGAGGGGTGGGATCCTGGATGTCTATTCCTTCGGGAATGAGCATCCTTATCGAATAGAGCTGTTTGGAAATGAAGTGGATTCCATCCGCATCTTCGACCCCGAAACGCAACTTTCTGAAAGGAAACTTTTAGGCGTCAGCATCCTGCCCAATATCGAGACGAAGTTTGAAACAGGCGATAAGATTTCCCTGCTGGACTACCTGCCCCCCAACACCTGCTTCTGGTTTAAAGACTTCGATTTCTGCTTTGGAAAACTGGGCCTGATGCAAGAGGAACTACCGGAAAAGATGGAGCTCCATTTTTCCGGGGAAGAACTGGAAGAGCCCTTGCAAAAGGTGTTAAGCCCTTCCGATTTTGAAGATGCCTCAAGCTGGAAAGCCCGACTTGCTACCCGGCATTTGCTCGAATGGCAGAAACCTTCTCTGGCAAAACATTTTGCGGACCAACCGCACCAACTAATCTTCTCAACAGAAGAACAACCTTCGTTCAATCGTCATTTTGAATTACTGATAAAAGATCTGCAGCATCGCAGTGGCGCCTCCATTCATTCCCCCGAAAAGACAGACTCGGCGCAGGGTGGGAGTTACGCGCTGTTCATTTTTGCGGAGCAACCGAAGCAACTGGAACGGCTGCGTAGCATCTTCGATGATCAACAGGCCGGCATTTCATTTGTGCCCATTCCAAAGTCTATCTCCAGGGGCTTCATTGACCACGACCGGAAGCTTGTCTGCTACACAGACCATGAAATCTTCCAGCGCTACCACAAGTATGCCGTAAAGCAAGCCTATTCAAAAGGGAAAGCGATTACGCTGCGTGCGTTACGTGAGTTACAGCCAGGTGATTATGTGACCCATATTGACCACGGTGTGGGCGTGTTCAGTGGCCTTCAGAAAATAGAAGTGAACGGCAACCTGCAGGAGGCTGTGCGCATTATTTACAAAGACAATGATGTGCTTTATGTGAACATCAATTCCCTGCACAAAATCTCGAAGTACACGGGAAAAGAAGGCCATGCCCCAAAGGTGAATAAGCTGGGCAGCGATGCCTGGGAAAAGCTTAAGAACAAAACCAAGAAACAGGTCAAGGACATAGCTGCCGACCTGATAAAGCTGTATGCCAAACGCAAAGCCAGCAAGGGTTTCGCACACCTGCCCGACACCTACCTGCAAACCGAACTTGAGGCATCCTTCCTTTATGAAGACACCCCCGACCAGGCTAAGGCTACCGCCGATGTCAAAAGGGATATGGAGGCAGAAGCACCCATGGACCGGCTTGTGTGCGGCGATGTTGGATTCGGGAAAACAGAAGTAGCCATCCGGGCTGCTTTTAAAAGCGTGGTGGATGGCAAGCAGGCTGCCGTGCTCGTGCCCACTACCATCCTGGCCTACCAGCATTACCAGACCTTTTCTGAACGGCTCAAAGACTTTCCCTGCACAGTGGATTATGTCAATCGCTTCAAAAGTGCAAAAGAGAAAAAGGAGACCCTGCAGCGACTGGAAGCTGGGAAGATTGACATCGTCATCGGAACACATGCCTTGCTGGGAAAGGATGTTCAGTTCAAGGACCTGGGGCTTTTAGTCATTGATGAAGAGCAAAAATTCGGTGTAGCAGCAAAAGAAAAATTGAGGGAGCGCAAAGCCAATGTGGATACCCTGACCCTGACCGCCACACCTATCCCGCGCACCCTTCAGTTTTCACTGATGAGTGCCCGCGACCTGAGCATCATCAACACGCCGCCACCCAACCGCCAACCGGTGCAGACAGAGATCATGGGCTTTGATGAGTTTGCTATCCGCGATGCGATATATTTCGAAGTGGAGCGGGGTGGTCAGGTTTATTTCGTGCACAACCGGGTGCAGAGCCTGAAGGACATGGCCGGCAAGCTGCAAGAGCTTTGCCCCGATGTCCGTTTTGTGGTGGCGCACGGGCAGATGGAAGGCCATAAACTGGAAGAAGCCCTTCGCGATTTTATTGCCTGCAAATACGATGTGCTTTGCAGTACCAACATCGTCGAAAGCGGCGTGGATATTGCCAATGCAAACACGATCATTATCAATAATGCCCATCAGTTTGGCCTGAGCGACTTACACCAACTGCGCGGGCGTGTAGGGCGTTCCAATAAAAAAGCCTTTTGTTATCTGGTGGCGCCCTCACTCATCACCCTGCCCGATGATTCACGCAAGCGCCTGCAGACCCTGGAACAGTTTAATGAGCTGGGCAGTGGCTTTCAGATTGCAATGCGCGACCTGGATATCCGCGGTGCCGGCAACCTGCTGGGCGGCGAACAAAGTGGCTTCATCACGGATATGGGCTTTGAGATGTATCAGAAAATCCTCGCTGAAGCCTTACATGAACTGAAAACGACCGACTTCAAGGAAGTCTTTGCGGCGGATCTGGAACGCAAGAAGGATTTCGTTACTGACTGCACGCTGGACACAGACCTGGAGATCCTCATCCCGGATGACTATGTGACCAATATCACGGAACGCCTTTCGCTGTATCAGCAGCTCGATGATATGGAACGTGAGGAAGATGTGGCAGTGTTTAAAGAGATGCTCATCGATCGTTTTGGCCCCTTGCCCCCGCCGGTGGAGCATTTGTTTGTTGCGCTTCAATGCAGGCATCTTGCCAAAGAGCTAGGCTTTGAAAAGCTCATTTTAAAGAATGGACAACTGCGGCTTTATTTTATTTCCAACCCCGATTCTCCTTATTTCGAAAGCGAGTCTTTCAAAGGCATCATGCAGCATATCCAAACCCGGGCTAGCCATCGGGCGCGGCTAAAACAAGTGGGCAAGAATTTTATGCTCCTGGCCGACGGGCTGAAAGGAATCGGGGAAGTACTTTGGTTTTTGGAGGGGATGGAACAGCCGGAAATAGCCGCATAACATTAGCATTTTCAAATAGGGATAATTATCATTGCTACCTTATATGCGTTTTGCAGCTCTGTTGGTCTAAAATCCTGTCAAATGAAAACCTTGCTATTTGTTTTAGTTGGCGGCCTGATGGCAGTTATGACATGGGCCGTGCCTCATTCAGGTTCCGCAATCGAACTACAGGCTCCGCTTCAAGCAGCGCCTTCTCCTACCGACACGCCCAGTGGCTCTGCTGAAACCATCAGTCCGGGATGGCTCATTTTTGAAGCAGGTTCTTCAAACCTGAGTGCTCCCATCCTGCAAAGCCTGAATCAACTAGGTAAACAAATGCAAACGAAGCCCGCGGCCCGTGTGGTGATCGTGACTCAGGGCGGGGGCACCGGCACCCAGCAAAAGTTGAATGAAACACGGGCCAATACTGTGGTGCAATACCTCGTTGCCAACTACGGTATCCCAGCCACTCAGCTTGCCTCAACCGTTTCCGATGGAATTGATGATCCCAATGCCGTCAATTTTCATCAAGAGCCCTGACCGCCCATATTGCAGGCTTCCTCTGCTTGATGCGTCATTTTTTTATCTTTTTATTGCTTGCAGCCTGCCTGCCCTGCCTAAAGCCTGCCCATGCCCAAACGTGGGCAGACTCCCTGCAGGCGGCCATTCAAAAGGCTCCTCAGGATTCGTCAGCCGTCAATAGGCTGGTGCAGATGGCTTTTGAAATGCACACTGCGTCACCGGAGCAGTCATTAAAATTGGGCAAGCAGGCTTTGGCCATCGCTGAACGCATCCATTGGCTGAAAGGCCAGGGCTTAGCGCTGAATGAAATTGGCACCAGCTATTTAAATACAGGAAATTATCCACTTGCTATAGATAATTATTTCAAGTCGCTGCATATCCATGAAGGAAATGGGGACAGCACACACGTGTGCAACACGCTCGGCAATATCGGGAGTGCCTATTTTTTTCAGCATCGTTACGAGCAGGCCCTGCAATACTTCAGCCGTTCTCTCAGTTTGGCTCGTTTCACAAAACAGGAAGTTTATGAGCAAAACGCTCTGGGAAACCTCGGCAGCGTGTATTATCAGTTAGGCAACTATTCGGCGTCTGAAGCCTACCTCTTGCAAGCCTTACGCCTGGCTGAATCAAGACGCGACAGTTCTGGTATCATCAACCAACTGAGCAACCTCGCCAATATCTATGCAGAGACGGGCAATTATTCAAAATCACTTGAGGCTTCCTATAGAACCATTGATATCGCGAAAGCACTCAACAATAAATTGCTCATCACAGCCAACACTGGAAACATCGGAGAAACTTACCTCGACATGGTTCGGGATACGAGCCAAAAGCTTAGCCCCAGGCAACGAAAGGATACCCTAAAAAA
Organism: Bacteroidota bacterium; assembly: GCA_018267625.1. Classification (GTDB taxonomy): domain Bacteria; phylum Bacteroidota; class Bacteroidia; order Chitinophagales; family Chitinophagaceae; genus UBA1952. Next base: position 2,263 of record JAFDYC010000049.1, on the reverse strand, counting down.
AGCGATTGCATATTTAAGTGCGGGCATTCATGATGGTCGTGCCTTAGGCTTTCGGGATGCTGTGATTGATTTCCTGAAAACACTTTCGGAAGCCTACGCTGCGCAAGGCGATTACCGGAATGCACTCTTTGCCTTTCAGCGCTATATGGATTTGAGGGACTCAACCTTTAACCTGGCAAACAGCCAGAAAATTGCTTCTCTGGAGAACAGTCGCGTGTTGCAACTCAAAGACCGGGATTTACATATTGCACAACTGGAACTACTGCAAAAGCGCCGTCAACGCTGGGCCTTCCTGGGTGGGCTGGCTTTGCTGATAATTATTGTTGGCTTATTGTGGCGAAACATTAGCCGACAGCGCCGCTCCAACCTGCTGCTGAGTCGAGAGAAAATTAGAAGCGATAACCTGCTTCGAAATATCCTTCCTGATGAAGTAGCTGAAGAGCTAAAGGAAAATGGAATTGCTGAGGCACGACAGTATGATGAAGTAAGCGTCATGTTCACCGACTTTGTCAATTTCACCCGGGCCGCTCAGCAGTTGCCAGCCAAAGAATTAGTCAAAGAATTACACGAATGCTTTAGCGCTTTTGACGAGATTATGGAACGCCACGGCCTGGAAAAGATTAAGACTATCGGAGATGCATACATGGCTGTCTGTGGCTTGCCGATACCCAACGCGGAACATGCAAAAAATGCAATAGATGCCGCCAGGGAAATCCTTCGTTTCACCGAAGAAAGAGCCCGCACCAAACCCGCCTTTGCCGTCCGAATCGGGATACACTCCGGCCCGGTCGTGGCGGGCATTGTAGGCACCAAGAAATTCGCTTTTGACATTTGGGGCGACACCGTCAACACGGCTGCCCGGATGGAACAAAGTGGTGTGCCCGGAGCCATCAACATCTCAGAAACAACCTATCAATTGCTGAAAGATTACTGCTCCTGTACCTACCGGGGCCGCGTCGCCGCGAAACACAAAGGCGAGGTGGATATGTATCTCGTAAAGGCGGCAGATTCATAAAAGTCGGGCTCCTCATGCTCCTTCGGAACCTTTATGCTTGCCGTGCTTTCATTTTGCCCGCCCGCCATTTTCCCCGACCTTCGCGCCGCAAAAAATTTTAAGTATTTTCCCGATGAGCGTAACCATAACCGCACAAGACGTAAAGAAACTCCGCGACCAAACCGGTGCCGGCATGGCCGATTGCCGCAAGGCCCTTGAAGAAAGTCAGGGCGACTTCGAAGGAGCTATTGACTACCTGCGTAAGAAAGGCCAGAAAGTAGCTGCCAACCGACAGGACCGCGAAGCCAAAGAAGGCGTGGTCATCGCACGCACCAATGCCGACGCCAACTACGGCATCATCATTCAACTCTCTTCCGAAACGGACTTTGTGAGTAAGAATGCAGACTTCATCCAGTTTGCCAACGATGTGGCTACGATTGCCGAGCAAAACATGCCCGGCAACATTGAAAGTCTCAAAGCCCTGCCCATGGAAGGTGCCACTGTAAGCGAAAAACTCAGTGAAGTTGTAGCCCGGATTGGTGAGAAAATTGACATCGTTCGCTATGAGCAACTCAGTGCGGATACCGTCGTCTCCTACATCCACGGCAACTACCGCATCGGTGTGCTGGTGGGCATGAACAATGCCAAGGGCGACCATGTGCGCGAAGCCGGCAAGGACGTAGCCATGCAGATTGCCGCCATGAATCCGCTGGGGCTGAGTCACGAGAGTATCGAGCCACACGTGATTGAGCGTGAGCGCAGCATCGTGATGGAGCAAATGAAAAACGACCCGAAGATGGCTGGCAAGCCTGAGGAAATGATAGCGAAGGTGGCCGAAGGCAAACTCAACGCCTTCTTCAAGGAAAATACCCTGATGGCGCAGCCATTCGTGAAGGATAACAGCAAGAGCGTGGCCGACTACGTGAAGAGCGTGGACAAGAACCTGGGCGTAACGCAATTCAAGCGCGTAGCGATATAAGCTCTACCGAACTTGCTCCAAACTGAACCTTGCAGGCCTCGAAACCTGCAAGGTTTTTTTATGATTCATCGCTCTGATTTGCGGTTTGTAGCAATATTTCTTAGCCGTCTGTTGCAGCCCGATTGAGCATCCGTTGCGTCGCACGTTTCAGCCCTATTTCGCCGCTCGGCTTTGCCCGGAAAGTGGCCCAGGCCCAACTTCATTTTTGAAAATCCCCGCCCCGCTTAACCGGCCCCTCACGAAAAAAGTTTTCCTTTTCGCCAACCCTTTTGCTTTTTAGACTGTCTTAT
>JAFDYC010000048.1 GCA_018267625.1 Bacteroidota bacterium | reverse complement strand
TTTCTCAAAGCTACTTATTGGGGGAATAATAATATTACATTACAAAAAAAAAAAAAAAAATTCTGTAATTATCTGAGTAATTATCTTTGGGGAAACCTAAAAAAATATTCTCCATGAAAAAGCTTTTACTCGCAGCCCTTCTTTCGATTTCTGCCTTAGGTGCTCAGGCGCAAATACTTACCATCAATAATCAAACGGCTTGCCCGGTGAACGCATATCCCTTTACAGGAAGCTCATGCCCAAGTGCCGGGGGAACCTTTTGTAGCATAACCGGTGGGGGCCCAATTATCGTTGGTGCTTATAGTGTGAGTGTTATTAATCAATCATCTATGTTATGTTCAGGACCCTGGGGTATGTTGCGTTCAACACGAATCCTAATGGACTTGGTTATGCAGATGGTTGTCAGGTCGGCCCCTTAGTTTATAATGGCAATAAGAACATTTGCAATATGATTTATTCCGGCTCCTTTTACGTAGTCAGTTGTGGTTCTTTCGTAAATATCACCTGGACACCCAATGCCCCTATGCCCGGCGATGTTACGATAAACATTAACTGATTCCACATCTTTCATGATAAGGTGGAAAGCTGAATAACAGCACGGCCTCCTCAGTGTGCGACGGAAGCTCCATCAGGGCACTAAAGCCGGCTACCAAAAAAAATGAAATAAAGAGGCAGTCTCAATTTGGGGCTGCCTCTTTATTGAGGGGCTATTCATGTGTGGGTAAGATGCCTTGGCGGCGACTAATGTTTTTGCTTCAAGGCAGGAAGGGAATCCGAGTTGCGGCTGGCTTGCATATGTTGCCATTTTTCGAGGAGCGCATAGGCATCCCGTACGCTTCTGTGGTCAATGATGCGGGCGCCGGGCAGGCTGCGGAGCTGAGGCGCCGGACGAATGCCGCTGGAGCAATGAGTCTGTCCGCCCTGACCGTTTGGGGCCGAAGGGCCGGGCATGTCGGATTTCTGGCAGGCGAGGAAGGAACAGCAAAAAACGAGGGCAAGGGTTGCATGTTTCATAAAGCTGGTTTTTGGGGTGATGGTTATGAACCCAAAAATGCCTTCGCCGCAAGGCGGGAAACCTACCCCTGCGTGGGGTGAAAAGGCCCTATTTGAAGGGGATTTTTTCGGGGGAGGGTGAGGGGAATCCCCCAATAACATTTACCCTAAGTTTGTTGAGGCAACACGAAAATGACGACATGGCCAGGCTTATTATTCATCGTTCGGAGCCCTTCCGTAGAGGTGATTTTATCATCCAGATATATGTGGATGGACAGCGGGCAGCAAAGCTTTTTTCGGAGGATGAGCTGGAGCTGAACCTCCGGCAAGCTGAGCACCGGATTCAGGCTCGTAGTCTGGGTGTGCGTGGGAAAGTAACGACCCTAATCCTGCACGATGATGACTGCACCCGGCTTTATGTTTCACCCATTCGGATTGAAGAAAATAAATGGCCACTAGTGTCTTTTGTCTTTCTCTTGACGATTTTCCCGACAACTCTGTTCAAAGACAAGCCCTACCTCTTCTACTTTCAGATGGTCCTGCTCCTGCTTTTTGGAGCCTGGAGTTTTTATAGTTTACGGAAGAAGCAAAAGAAATGGCTGGTACTGGAAGACAAGCCCGGAAGCTTATTGGAACAGGAAGCTCCATCAGGTGTAGGAGCAGTAGGGCAATCCGTTTAATCCCAGGAAAACTCTGTCACATGGGGGTTGTTGTTTAGCAAGAGGCTAAGTCCTGTAATCACGGTGTTTTCGATGTTGTCAAACTTTAGGATCAGCCGGTAGCCCTGATCATTTTTTTCCAATGAAAAGGATTGAATTTTTACTTCTGGTTGTTCCAGCACGGTCTTGAGAACTACTTGGTGTTCCTTTTCAGATTTGACCAGGATTTGCAGGCTTTTTTGCTTTCCTTTTCCCAGATAAATTGTTTCCAGAGGCTTCAAAGCCCAAAGGATGATGAGTGATATCAGGGTGGTGATGGCTGCTGCGAAATACATACCGCCGCCTGTAGCCAGCCCGATAGCAGCCACAGTCCATAAGCCCGCTGCGGTAGTGAGTCCGTGGATGGTGCCGGGACGAATAAACAGGATGGTACCTGCGCCGATAAAACCAATGCCGCTGATCACCTGAGCGGCCACACGGGAAGGGTCGAGCACCACATGCTCCTGCCCCAGAATGTCCGAAAAGCCAAAACTGGAAATCATCATAATGAGGCAGGAGCCGATGCAGACCAGCATGTGGGTGCGCAAGCCTGCAGTCCAGTTTTTTCGTTCTCTTTCGATACCGATAAAGGCACCAAAAGCAGAAGCCAGCAGCAAGCGAATAAGGATCTCTGACCAGGAAAGCATGTCGGTTCAGTTTAAAGAAAACTTCGTGCCCGAGAGAAGGAAAAGCGTTACAACGAAGAAAGGATTACTTCAGAAAGCCCCGCATTTTCCAGACGCCTTTCATAGCTTCCTGCACGATGCCCTTGCTCATTTTAGAGGCGCCGGCTATTCGGTCAATGAATTTGATAGGCACTTCACGAAGCTTGAACCCCATTTTCCAGGCGCGGTATTTCATCTCTATCTGGAAGGCATAGCCAACGAAACGAACATCATCGAGGGGCAAAGCTTCCAGCACGCGCCGGGTATAGCATACGAAACCGGCAGTAGGGTCTTTCACCGGCATCCGGGTGATGATGCGGGTATAAAGTGCGCCGCCTTTGGAGATGAAAATCCGATCCTTGGGCCAGTTCTCCACGCGGCCACCTTTCACATATCGGGAGCCAATAGACATGTCGGCACCCTGAAGGGCACAGGCATCATGTAGCCTCAGGAGGTCTTTCGGGTCGTGGGAGAAATCGGCATCCATCTCAAAGATGAATTGGTAGCCGTGTTGTAAAGCCCACTTGAACCCGTGAATATAGGCCGTGCCGAGGCCGAGCTTCCCGCTGCGTTCTTCCATGAACAGCGAATCCGGAAACTCTTGTTGCAGCGCGCGCACGATGCTTGCGGTACCATCTGGCGAACCATCATCCACCACCAGCAGGTGAAAATTTCCCGGCAAGGCCATCACCGCGCGGGCCATATTGGCGATGTTTTCCTTCTCGTTGTAAGTAGGAATGACGACCAGCTTATCCAATGGGTGCGGCTAAAGATTAAGTTGCGAATATAGGCTGGATACGATGCCAGTAAGGGAATTGGAAAGGCAATACCATTCTCTGCGCTCAGGCCTGGCGTAGCTTGCCCAATTTCATTTGATTGATGATTTCTGAAATCTTCTGTTTGGTATGAAGGCTAAAGTCGGCCTTCATCATCCAATCATAATAACTAGGCTCTTTGGTAAAGATTTCTTCCACACTTTTCCCGATATACTTCCCGAAGTTGAACACGACCACACCGTTCGACTTACGCTTCAGGCGTTGTGCATAATCCACGAAGGGTTCTTCTTCTTTCAGGAATTCATACAAGCCTTCCACCTCATGCCCCAGCTCCGGATAGTGGTCTATCTGAGCTTCCAGCACTTCGATGCTTGCCAGGGTGTCGGCTTCGGCACAGTGGGCATTTTCCATAGTCTTGCCACAATAAAACTGGTAGGCAGCACTCAGGGTACGTTGTTCCATTTTGAAGAAAATCTTCTGCGCGTCAATCACCCGGCAGTTCGCGAAATCTACCGGCACATCGGAGCGGAGAAATTCCTCCACCAGCAGGGGCAGGTCAAAGCGGGCCACATTGTACCCGCCCAGGTCGCAGTTTTTCATCCAGGCCCACAGCTCTTTGGCTATCTGCCGGAAGCCTTGCAAGTCCTGAACATCGGCATCGAAAATGCCATGCACTGCGCTGCTTTCGGCTGGGATGGGCATCCCCGGGTTGAGCCTTTGGGTCCAGGTATCGCGGCGCCCTTCGGGCAAAATTTTGACAAGAGAAAGTTCAATAATCCGGTCCGTTGCGGGGTTGGTACCCGTGGTTTCGAGGTCGAAAAAAACGATGGGGCGGTTGAGGGAAAGCTGAGACACAGTGTTACGGGAATAGATACGATAAAGAAAGCCTGTTCGAAAGACACGTACAGCCTTGGATGACGAATGAAATAAGTGGGAATTCCCGGCGCTTAGCTTCCGGGCTTTTGTTGCATTTTCTTAAACACCTCTTCCATATGAAAGACATAATCGAGGGTGTCGTCAATGAAAAAATGTAATTCCGGAATCCGTCGGAGCTGATTTTTTACCCGATGGCCCAGCAGTTTCCGCCATTCTCCCGTTCGGGCTTTGATTTCTTTCAGCAGGGCTTCCGGTTCTTTCACCTGAAACAGGCTCAGGTAGATGCGGGCTTCCATCAGGTCGGGTGTCATGGCCACTTTAGAAATACTGAGCATTCCGCCATCCACCATATTCATGCCTTCCCGCAAAAAAATATCACTCATCTCGTGCAGTACGAGTTGGCCCACCTGCTTCTGTCGTTTGGATTCTTCCATCTCTTGATCTGGTTTCCTTTTTCAGCACGTCGCTGAAAGGGGATAAAGGTAGAATAAACGCGTTCTGTCGTTGTTTTACCGCATCCAAACGCAGCGCCCAAACGCAGTTCTCTATTTTTGCCAGCCTCAATAGAACGTTTTTCAAAACATGACGATCCGAATCATAGTTGCCAGCACCCTATTGCTGCTTCTTGCCGCCTGCAAGGAAACTCCGCCGCAGATCAATTATGGCCCTAAACCACACGATACTGACTTTACCGCTACTCCGGAATCGCCGCAGAGCCGTATCGTGGTTATAGAAGAATTTACCGGGGTAGCCTGCCCCCCTTGCCCTCAGGGCCATAAAGTGCTCGCTGCAATTGAGCAGCAATACCCGAACCGGGTGGCATTTGTAGGCATCCAGGCTTATGGTGTGCCACAGGCAAATCCCTTAGACACGCCAGGCAACGAAATTTATACCCGTCACGACAACCGCACACAAGACGGCACGGACTTGGCAAATGGCATTTTTGGTGGTCTGTCCAACATCCCCATCGCCGGCATTGACCGTACCAGCCCCGCCGGCAACTTGCTGATAGGCCGCACAGCCTGGAATTCAGTCGTTGATAACCGAATTAACGTGTCCACAGCCGCCAACGTAAGCCTCACACTGAACTATGATGACAACAGCCGCAAGGCCATCATCGTCGTGCATGTCGCCTATACCCAGGCCATAGCCAAGATGCAGCGCCTCACCTTAGCCCTTACGGAAGACAGCGTTATTGACGGGCAGGAAGGGGACGGGCCAAACGGTTACAACCAGAACTATGTGCACATGCACGTACTGCGCGATATCCTCACGGCCCCTACAGGCGATCTCATCTTGAGCAACTATCCCAGCAAGCAAGCCGGCCTGGTCTATGAACGAACCTTTGTCTATACACTGAGCGCAGACTGGAACCCGGAGCATTGCAAAGTAGTAGCCTATGTGGCAAACGACAATGGCAACGACAAGGAAATCATCCAGGGCGCGGAAGCACATCTTAAATAATCTTTTCAGCACAGCACCTTTATTTTGCCCCCGCCGCTCCTGGCGGGGGCTGCTTTTTTTCATGAAAATGGACTCTTTGCGCAGCCTCGCGGCTCTTATCTGTTTCGTCTTATTAGTTTCCTGCGGAAATCATTCGCAGCAATCGGAACCTGCCGGCACCTCTTCGGAAATGCAGCCCCCAAAACCCGTTGCAATCCATTTCAATGCCGACACAGCCTATGGCTATGTAGCGGCACAAGTGGCTTTCGGGCCCCGAACCCCTGGCTCGAAAGCCCAGCGTGCATGTGCCGAATGGATGCAACAAAAACTGCGCAGCTTCTGCGATACAGTCTATCGGCAAGAAACCACCGTGACGGGCGGCGATAAAAAGAAACTGCCCTGCATCAACCTCATTGGAAGCATTCACCCGAAGGCTAAAAAAAGAGTATTGCTGCTCACGCATTGGGACAGCCGCCCATGGGCCGATGAAGACACAAAAGACACGAACAAACCCATCCTCGCTGCGGATGATGGAGCCAGCGGTGTGGCTGTCTTACTGGAGCTGGCCCGGCAACTGAAAGCACATCCCTTGCCCGAGTCGTTTGGCATAGACATCTTCTTCACCGATGTGGAAGATTATGGACGCAGCGAATGGGGCGAAAATTCATATTGCCTCGGCACACAGTATTGGGCGCAACACCCGCACCTGCCGGGCTACAAAGCTGATTATGGTATCCTGCTCGATATGGTAGGTGGGCGCGGCAGCCGTTTCCCCATGGAACAGACTTCCTCACAGTATGCTCCTGATGTGCAGCAACGCGTGTGGCAGGCAGCGGCTCATGCCGGTTATTCTTCTTACTTCCCCTTCCAGCCCAGCCAGGGAGGCGTCACCGATGACCACAAGTTCGTCAATGAAATGGCGCATATCCCTACCATTGACATCATTGCACTGACCAACTCCACCGCCACCGGCTTTGCCCCACACTGGCACACCCATGCCGACAACATACAGGTGATTGACCGGGCAACCCTTCAGGCCGTTGGCCAAACCCTGCTTCAGGCCCTCAGTGAAGATTCCTCCACTCAATAACCCTGCTCCCTGCATTCACTTCTCAATTCAAGCTCTTGAAATACCGCAACGCCATCCTGATTGTCCTCGCCATCCTTATCGCCGACCAGGTTTTGAAGATTTATATCAAGACCCATTTTGTGCTGGGCGAGTATGTGGACGTATCCGGCGACTGGTTTAAACTGCTCTTCGTCGAAAACAAAGGCATGGCTTTCGGCATGAAAATATCGGACAGCAGTTGGGGTAAGCTCATCCTGACTTTATTCCGCCTGGGCGCCGTTTTTGCCGGGTTTTTTATCTTAAAAAGCTTAGTTCGGAAACACTATTCAAGAGGCCTGATTTTATGCGGCACCCTTATCCTTGCGGGCGCTGCCGGCAACCTCATAGACTCCATCTTTTACGGGATGATTTTTTCGGAAAGTATTTTCCATGTGGCGCATTTCACACCCTGGGGGCAAGGCTATGCCTCCCTCTTTCACGGGCAGGTGGTGGATATGTTTTACTTCCCCATCATGCAGGGCACCTGGCCTTCCTGGATGCCGGTATGGGGCGGTGATGAGTTTCGTTTTTTCGAGCCGGTATTCAACCTTGCCGATGCTTCCATCACCACCGGTGTGCTGGTGCTGCTGGTGTTTCAGAAAAAATTGCTGCACAAGAAAAGCTTGCCTGCAGACAGAGTAAAACAAGAACCCGAAGCTGTGTCCTCCCATTCCTGAGTCAGGGGGCTGGGTGGATTATTGCCCGCCGTTCTTGCCTTTCATTCCTGCAAAAAATCTACCTTCCACAGAATTGACCCAGCAGGCCTTTCTGATGAAAGAAAAAGACACGAAGCTCATCCCAGCCAATGTGATGCTGGCCGGCCGTAGCTACCGATTGCTGGTGGAGCCGGAAGATGAAGCCTTTGTACGAGCTGCTGTCAAACGCGTTAATGAGCAGATTGCCGAACTGCGCAGCCACTATGCAGCCAAAGACGAACAAGACTTTGTGGCTATGTGCCTGCTCATGCATGCCACCGAAAAAAAGAGCCTTACTGCCGGGGCCCTTCTGGAGCAGGAGCTGACCGATATGGCCGCTCAGATAGAAAAAGCGCTGAACGAATAGTGCTGCCTGATTCATTCGGGCAAGGCTTCCAGCAGGTGTTCCATACGGCTGCCCCGAGAGCCTTTAATCAGGATGGCTGCCCCGGCTGGAGGCTGAGATCGCACATATTCTGCCGCCGATTCAGAGTTGGCAAACCAGAGCCTGCCCTCCTTCATTTCCTGAAATTCTTCCCCTACAATCAATAGCTCATCCCAGGGAAATTGGTCGGCAAGGGCCAGCAAGCGGTGGTGTTCTTCCAGAGAGGCATCACCCATTTCCTTCATGCCGCCCAGCCAGAGCCGTTTGTGTTGCAGCGGGCTGGCCGCAAAGTTTTCTATTGCTGCCTGCATACTCGTCGGGTTGGCGTTGTAGGCATCCAGAATGACCTGATTGCTGCCTCGGCGCAGCCATTGCGAACGGCTGTTGTCCGGGCTGTATGCAGCTAGTGCCGCTTCGATGTCCGGTAGTGCAACACCTTGCGAAAGCCCTACAGCCACCGCACTCATCACGTTGGAAAAATTGTATGCACCCACGAGCTGTGTGTGGAATAAAGCCTGTAGGGGCTGCTGCATCTGAACACTTAGAAACAGGCCTTCCGCTGCCGGCATCGCCCGGAAATCAGCATCCGGCACGCTGCCATAACGGACTTGCTGCGCGATGCCCCGGGCCATTTCTTCGAGGTAATCAAGGTCTGCATTTCGGAAAATGCCGCCCTTTGTAGCTCGGATAAAATCATACAGTTCACCCTTGCCCAGCCGCACCCCTTCCAGGCCACCAAAACCTTCAATATGCGCTTTGCCTACATTGGTGATGAGGCCCAGCGTAGGCTCCGCAATGCGGCAGTATGAAGCGATTTCACCCCGGTGGTTGGCTCCCATTTCCACCACGGCAAACTCTGTGTCCGGAGCTATTGAAAGCAGGGTCAGCGGCACCCCGATATGATTGTTGAGGTTGCCCGCAGTGGCATGAGTCCGGAACTTTCGGCGCAGCACCGCCGTAATCAGTTCCTTGGTAGTCGTCTTGCCGTTGGAGCCAGTGATGGCAAGGATTGGAATTTGCAATTGCCGCCTGTGATGCCGCGCTAATTGTTGCAGGCATTGCAGCACATCTTCCACCAAGATGCAGCCCGAAGTTCTGCTCAGTGTCGGATTGTCCACTACGGCATAGGCAGCACCAGCCTTAAGCGCTGTTTCCGCAAAGGCATTACCATCAAAGCTGGGACCTTTGAGCGCGAAGAATATATCACCAGGACGCAGCCGCCGTGTGTCGGTCTGGACAGAGGGATGAGCCAGGAAAATCTCGTAAATCGCTTCGATAGACATGCTGCGACGAATTTCCGGGAATGGGTGGATAATGCGGTTTTGGCTCGTGCAAATTTTTTTGGCGAATTGTTATTTCCTGATTTCTAATTTCCAATGAAGATGTTGTTGGGACGTGTTCAAGACTATTCAGTCTATTAGTTTTTCTCAGAAGCTTTGTACAATAACACCTCACTAAAAAAAGCCGCCTCTCGCGAGCCGGCTTTATGAATTTGCATTCCTGAAGAAAACCCTACTCCACACTCAGCCTTCGGCTGAACACCTCGTCATCTGCCGTGATGTGTACGAAATAGATGCCAGGGACGGCGGTGCCCAAATTGATAGCCTCAAACAGGCTTTTGCCGGGGTTGGTGAATTGCCTGCTTAACACCTCTCTGCCGGTAACATCACGCACCAAAACGGTCACCTCCCGCATGGCTTGCTTAGCATCTAAGGATAGGTTGAAACGCCCTGCCTGAGCGGGATTGGGGAACAGACCAATGCCTTGGATATTGCTCAGCTCAGTGACTGAGGTGGGGGTGAGGTCGAAGCCAATGCTGACCACTTCTCTCCATCCCGCACCATATCGTGCTGTGTCAGGAAGATACAAACCAGTATCTGCATATTTCCCGTACATAAGCCTATTCCCCCAACGTGAGGATTTTGAGGAACAAGCTCCCGTCAAAAAGTGTGTAACGTAGGGTGTCATGATATAAAGCTCCACAACCATGTTTTGGCCCGGCATATAGATAAAACCACTATCATTGACCGGAATCTTCACCCAGTCCCCATCTTTTGCATACTTAAGATTCTTGGGCCATACAGAGGTATCTCGGTTCACCACTGTGGTCATTGATGTGGTTAAGAATGTATCAAACGTCGCAAAACTTTGAGTTGCTGCGGTGTTGGGGAATACACTTCGTTCTGTGTATCCCATCCGTATCCGCAAATGCTGCGGAAATGGCAGTGTGTCTTTTTCATAGGGGTTGCCCCAAACTTGCAAATACAGATTCTGAATCCTGCCCATTGGTGCCGCACCAAAATCGCCAGGCAAATAGATACTTTGAATCTTCAATTGACAGGAGGAATTCATACCATTGTCAATGTAATATCCGGTATAGACAGTGCTATCCTTCTTGTTGAAACAATCGAACTGAGGGACTATAGTCTGTGCCAGGGGATGCGCAGAAAAGCTCAGGCTGAGCAGTCCGAAAAGTGCTACCGCCAAAAAGTGCTTCAATTTATTGTTCATTGCTTCAGGAGTTTAAGGGTTTCTACTTTGCCTGGTGCTGTCGTAATGCGCAGTAGATAAATCCCGGAGGACAGAGTATTCAGGTCTATTCCGGTATGTGCCTTTAAGTAGCCCCGCAACAATTCCCTCCCTGAAATATCAGCCACAACATATTGACCGCCTTCCTGCCCGTCAATATTCAACATCGATACTACCGGGTTCGGGTATATGTTGCCCGATTTTGTCAGGTTGCTGACCCCTGGCTTCGTCATCCGGAAGGTCATAATGTTTGGGTTCGGGTGCTTGTACACGACATTAGAGCCATTGAACCAGGATGCAAATAAATCCAGCCCTGTGTTGGAGCAGCTGCTGATTGCCATTGCCTTATCTGCATCCCAGGGATAGTTTACCGGAAAGCCATTTGTGTTCACTTCATAGAAATCCAGGTTCGGCATAATGCCTGTCAGGGGATCTACCGCGCGGGCATAGCGGGTATGGTTCGAGCTGCTTTGCCAGGGGAAGAAACCGATGGTGTATTGCTGGTTGCCGATGTTGCTATTGAACCCTGGGCTGATACCTGCTGCCACACAAGCACCTTTGACATCTTCGGTGATAAACTGCGGTACGGAAACATCCTGATGCTGGGTTCCCATCGGTGCTGGCAGCTGGCCGCTGGCGCAGGTGTTGGTTGAATATGATTTGGGTTCTATGCCTGTAAAATCATTGTAGCCGGCTACCATCCATACCGAGGGCTGGCCGCAGGGGAGGTCTTGCAAAATGCCGGGAGGAATGGTGCCGGGAGGGCCAACGGAACGAACAAATTTCACATCCGCAGCAATCTGCCATTTGGCCGAGGTGCCGTCATACTGGCTCATAGCTTCAATGCGCGGGGCATACACCTCAATACTGTCTTCAACCTGTGTGGGGGCAACAGACCAATTGCTTGTAGTGGTGTTATACTCGCCGTGCATCAATTGAAAATATTGCGTGCCATGCGTATAGGCATATGAGTTGGAATGCCCGTAGGTGATTTCCATCAAATCATTGCCGCGCGGGTCGGTAACACAGGTTACATCGGGCATGTAGCAATCCGTGTTAAATAATGGCCTTATTGGAAAGGTCAAGCTTCCTAGTATGGTTAAATCTCCTTTAGCCAATATCAATTCCGAATTCAAACTATCATCTGACCAGACAATTCCATACTTATGCAAGGTCGGGTTCCCGCTGATGGGGTTTGTGTGCACCGCATCGCTCCACAAGTCAATATGCGGTGTTGCGCCACAAGTAGCCCCGCTTAGCTTGGTATCATTCATCAATGCTAAGTTCAAGCTGCCAGTATTTACACCCCACAAATAATAAACGGCAAAATGGGGATTGCGCACCAAATATCCGCCTGTGTAAGGCGAATAGTTATATACGACGCAAACTTTGTAAAGCACCGTGCCGCCTGAGTCATACTCGGCAATGGCCACATCCGGTTCTATGGCGCTATCTGGCAGTTGAATTGTAGCTGTGCTGCCCAGGTTATCCTGCACCCAGAGGAACGATTCAGTCCCGCCCAGACCTGCCGGCGAAAATCTTTTGCCATACACAATAGCGTGAATAAAGCCATTCATAATTTGGCCTGTTACCGCATTCAGGCCCACAAACTCCAGCATGTCGTTATTGACCACCACATCGTTATTGGAGTTTGCTGCCCAAGAGGCAGTAATCGGGATTTCAATGCCCGTAGCTGGAATTATTGTCTGTGCCCGAAGCATACCAGGCAATGAAAATGTAACCAGCCCCATCACAGTACAGGCAATTGCCACACGTAAACGCCTAAGCGCTGTGTGTGTGTGTGTGTGTAGGAACCCTTAAGAACCTTCTGTTGCCAGCTGTGCCGGCAGCTTCATAAGCGATGTTTTTTTGGCTCATGATTTTGTGTTTTATAAGATGAAAAAGATGAATGCTGGCATGCTCAATAGTGCATGACAGAAAATAAGACGATAATTTTTTGAAAAAGGTTGGGTGAAGGGATTGTTAACGGGGGTGGGCATATTAGATCTGTCTCTCATTGCCAGGTACTGCCTGAGCAAACTGAGACAAACACGAAGCAGTCTTCATGGGCCCATTTGCGGTTCTACAGTTCCCTGAAGATTTTGAAAATTGACGCTACACAAAATGAACATTCAGGTAGAGTAGGACTCAGGATGACGTTTTGGGATTTTTGCGCGGCCAGCCTTGGGCCAGTACATATGTCAGAGGGATGGAAACTTGCAGAAGCAGGCGCGTTGCAGAGGTGGCCAAATGCCATCGAAGGCCATAGGGCGAAAGCATATAAACACAGACAATCCCGATAACAAAGCTCATAACCATCCAAAATAATCGGGCCGGCACCCGCTTGCAGTAGGCACTTTGCAATAGATAAGCAAAAAACAGTAAGGCTACGATGGGGAACGTGCCGACAAATTTGGTTGTCAGAAAAACCAGAATTGTTTTGAACTTCTCAATGCGGAGCGCCTCCGACCAGGCACTTGCACTGCGTGCGTGTTGGAATAAATCATTCTGATGTGCACCATGCTTCAGGAGGATTAGGGAAAGGACAAAGAGAAGAAAATATAGGAAGGATACTGGTCGGGCTTTGGTGAATCGAAAGAGTGGTTTTACCTGAAACAGGATGAACACAGCAGCATAAAAAATTCCTTCATTTTTTGTCCAGATCATAGCGCCCAAGGCAGTCCAGCAAAGCCAGATAAGATTTGGGTTGCCCTTATCCTTCAAGTGCTGAAGCGCGATAAAAGCAAGCAGAGTAAATCCTGCAAGGGGAATGTCCGCATATTGATTGATGCCGCTGTTGAGATAAAACAGATTGGCAAAAAAAGCAAGCAGGGCCGCCCAGGCCAGAAAGAGGCTTTTGGTTCTTAATTCAACGAAAAGCAAGCAGGGAATGGCCAGTGTAAACAGGGCAGAGAGGCAATAGCCAAACTGGTATGTGGGAATGCACGGAAATAACTGCCGAAAAAACCCAATGAGTGAACCCAAAAACAAAGGATAATCACCATGCTGCCTGGGCAACAGCCACATATTTTTCCAAGCCTGAGGATGAGTAAGGTAATTGGCAGCTAAATGATAAATCCCGGTAGCATCCCAGCCGCCATACTTGCGCGTGCGGAACAGGAAGGCCGTTGCAAAAAAAAGAAGGACCAACGCCAACTGCCAGGGTACTGAGTAGGAAAATACGGGCAGAGGTGCTGTAGCTTTTAGGAACACTATTAAAACCCCAATGCCCAAAGCGCCTGTCAGCAGTAAGTTGAAACGAACCGGCAGTTGAAATTGAAGAATCAGGAAATGGCAAATGCTGATCAGCGACAGGCAAAGCAGGAGTCGGGAAATCTGTTTACTGAAAGAATGCATCTGCCTCTAAAGAACGGTACAGACCGCTATTTGTATGGAATCTTGAACAATCACGCCCTGCAACAGATGCAAATCAGAGGGTATCTGCGTGCGCTTGCTTCCCAGAAAAAAACAAGTATCCCCAGGCTTCATGTTCCCTTCGTCAAGAAATAAAACCGGAGTGGGTGCGAGGGCCATCCGGAGTACTCCTGCATAATCCGAAGTGTTGGCGTGATCATGCGTGTAATAAATAGGACTTGTATGGAAGGTATAGCTTCCGGCCAGCCTGATTACCTTATCGTATGGCGTTTCGGTGCGAGCCATCCGATAGGCATTCAGCACACATACCCCAATGACAAGACTCAGGAAATAGATCGTAAAGTTTCGTTTCACAAATAAAATACTGAGCGGACTCAGCCAATTACGAATATCCGGTGGCGATTTGTATCCATCCTATTGCCGCCTGTTCTTAGTTGTTGCACCCAGCCCGGACAAATTTCCAATTTATTCGATGAGGGCAATGGGGAGGAGGCAAGATCCCAGAGCCAACACCACACAGGAAAGGATGCAACGAAAGCCGCATCGGAAACCCAAAGCGGACTCAATAAAGAACTACCCAAACTCAATACACTTGGCCTGTTTTGGCAGTTGCTTTTTTCCCACCTTTGCGCATCTCTTTCTAACCGCAATTCCCGCTTGTCTGATATATGGGTTTGTTCAACTTCCTGACACAGGAAATAGCTATTGACCTCGGTACTGCCAATACTTTAATCATTCATAACGACCAGGTTGTGGTGGATGAACCATCCATCGTGGCCACAGACCGTTCTTCCAACCGCATCGTGGCAGTAGGCAAGAAGGCCATGATGATGCACGAAAAGACGCACGAAAACCTGAAAACGATCCGCCCCCTGAAAGACGGTGTGATAGCCGACTTTAACGCTGCCGAAGGGATGATCCGCGAGATGATTAAGCTCGTGCTGCCAAAAAAGCCTTTATTCCCGCCCGCCTGGCGCATGGTCATCTGCATCCCCTCTTCCATCACGGAAGTAGAAAAACGTGCTGTGCGGGACAGTGCCAATGCATCCGGTGCCCGCGAGGTGTTTATGATACATGAGCCTATGGCTGCAGCCCTGGGTATTGGCATTGATGTGGAAGAGCCAACGGGCAATATGATTATTGACATCGGAGGCGGCACAACAGGCATCTCGGTCATTGCCCTGGCAGGTATTGTCTGCGACCAGAGCATCCGTATTGCCGGCGATGAATTCACAGCCGACATCATGGAAGCCATGCGCCGCTACCACAGCCTGATGATTGGCGAGCGCACCGCCGAACAAATAAAAATCCATGTAGGCTCTGCTTTGAAAGAATTGGACAACCCACCGGATGAGATTGCCGTCAATGGCCGGGACCTGGTGACGGGCATCCCGAAGCAGATTATGGTCACTTATCAGGAAGTCGCGGAGGCGTTGGATAAATCCATCTTCAAAATCGAAGAAGCCATCCTGAAGGCTTTGGAAAGCACACCTCCGGAGCTGGCCGCCGACATCTATCGCCGGGGCCTGTACCTCACAGGCGGTGGTGCCTTGCTACGCGGCCTCGACAAACGCATAGCAGCAAAAATCAAGCTGCCGGTGCATGTAGCCGATGACCCCCTTCGTGCCGTAGTGCGGGGTACGGGTATGGCCTTAAAGAATATTCAGAAGATGCCCTTCCTGATGAAATGAGGAACCGTATAGCAGCAGGGGCGCATCCGCAAGGGTGCAGGCCTTACCCAGAACCGAAAAATCTACAGGCGCCTTGCTGAATTTCTTTCGTTTTGTCCGCCGGTTTTTCAACCTGATACTGTTCATCGCTCTGGAGGCGCTGTGCCTGGTACTGATTGCCCGCACGAATACCATCCAGGGCAATGACCTGCTGAGCTCCTCCAATGCCATCACGGGCTTTTTGTATCAGCGGCAGAGTGCCCTGGTCTATTATTTCAATCTGGGCACGGTCAATGACTCCCTGCTACGCGAAAATGCCCACCTGCGCAACCAGCTCGCCCAACTGCGCTTTTCAGTGGATACACTGCACGACAGCACGGCCTTGCGGGCCTTGCCCGGCGACAGCAGCCTGAAACTGCAATATGCACGCTACACTTATCGGCAGGCAAGAGTCATTAACAACAGTGTGGCCCTGCGCAACAACTACATCACCCTGAACCGGGGCTCCGAAGAGGGCATTCGGAAAGGCATGGCCGTGATTTCGGGCACAGGCGTGGTGGGCAAGGTGGTGCATGTTTCCCGGCATTTTGCTACGGTACTTTCGGTGCTATCCAGCTTGCAGACGGTGAGCGCCCAACTACCCGACGGCACAACCGGCCAGGTGAGCTGGCTGAATGGCGATGCACCCACCCGCCCCGATGTCCTGTACATGCCAGACGTTCCGGGGCAAATACCCCTGCACCGCGGCAACATCGTACGCACGACAACCTATTCTTTCTTCCCACCGGAGGTGCCCGTAGGTGTGGTAGACAGCGTGCTGATTGTGAAAAAGACCGGTAAGCGCCTGCTCTATCTGAAGCCTGCCACCAACTTCCGGAACCTGCGCTACGTGTATGTGGTGGAGAACAGCTACACTACGGAGCAAAAAGCCCTCGAAGCCCGCAACGGCAGCGAACTCATCAAGCCCAAAACCAGGAGGTAAGTCATGAGCATTCAACTGAAAAACTTCCTTCGTTTCTGGCTCATCATCGCCGTACAGATTCTGCTCAGTAAGCTGACCCTGCGCTGGTGGAGTGAGCCTTCCGGTTTCCCCGTGTTTGTGCCCCTCATCTATCCCCTCTTCATCCTGCTGCTGCCTTTCGAAACTCCGGTATGGCTGGCCCTGATCCTGGGTGCCGTCACCGGCTTCACTATGGACGCACTGATGAACACGGGTGGGATGCATGCCGCTGCCTGCATCCTGATTGCCTACCTCCGCCCCAATGTGCTGGCCGCCCTGCTGCCCCGCGCCTTCGAAGATTATCCGGGTCAAAGCCCCAGCGTAAAAAACTTAGGCTGGCCGGCCTTCCTCACTTATGCCGGCTTCCTCATCCTGCTGCACCATGCCGTCTTCTTCAGCATCGAGATGTGGAGCTTCTCCAATATGCTGCTTTTGCTGCTGAAGATTGCTGCCTCCGCGCTCACCACGATACTGTTTGTGGTCGGCTACCTCCTACTCTTCACCCGTCAGGTTGCTACCCACGGCCTGAGCCGCTAAGTGGCCCGCGAAGGAAGCAACAGGTAGTTCTTTGTTTCTTTTTTAGTCGGCTACAGTTCACTGCCGGTCTTCCGTTGCGTCGCACCCTTCAGCAAGATTTCCCTGCCCGGCTCTTCGCGGAAAATAACGGCATGAGGCTCTGTTATGAATGCTATACAAAATGCTTCATAGTAGTGCTGGCCCCTCAGTGTGCGACGCAACGAAGCTGCATCAAGGTGCTAAAGCCGGCAACCAAAAAAGAAGTACACCAAGAATGATGGATATTAAGGCAAGAGGGATACTGCTCATGAAAAAGCCGGCACCTAAGGGCCGGTTCAAAATCAGGATCTTACTTCGATGCTATTGCACGAAGGAATTGCTCTCTAAATGGTTGGGGCAGCCGTATTGCTTTTGTGGTGCGCAGGAGGCGAGAAAAAAGCCCAAAGCAAGGGCCACAACAAACGGCAGCAGGCGCTGAATCAGTCGGGAAGAAATCATAATCCGTCAGTAGAAAAAGAGGGAAGCTGCTGAGTAAAGTAGCTTTGTACGAAGGTAGGAAGAAACATTTTCATGCAACGAATTCACTTTATCGCAGTAGGCGGTGCCATTATGCACCAGCTTGCTCTGGCGCTCCACAAGAAAGGTAATACCATCACCGGCTCCGATGACGAGATCGCGGACCCCGCACGCAGCAACTTAGCCGCAGCAGGGTTGTTGCCGGAAGCTTCCGGATGGTATCCTGAAAAGATCAGTGCTTCGCTGGATGCCGTAGTGCTGGGCATGCACGCCCGGCTGGATAATCCTGAATTATTGCGTGCGCAGGCTCTGGGAATTCCGGTCTATTCCTTCCCTCAGTTTGTGCACGACCTGAGCCGGGATAAGCTGCGCATCGTTGTAGCCGGCTCTCATGGCAAGACCACCATCACGAGCATGATCATGCATGTGCTGAAGGCTGCTGGTAAAGATTTCGATTACCTCGTAGGTGCGAAGGTGCCGGGTTTCGACAGCTCGGTGAAGCTGAGCGAGGCACCGGTCATCGTGCTGGAAGGAGATGAATACCCGGCATCGCCTGTGGAGCCTCGGCCCAAGATCTTGTTCTACGACCCGCATATCTCGGTGCTCAGCGGCATTGCCTGGGACCATATCAATGTCTTCCCGACCTACGAAAACTATCTGAGTCAATTTGAGCAATACCTGCGGGGGATGGCTCCCGGAGCCCGGCTCATCTACAATGCCGAAGACAGTGAAGTGGACTTGCTGGTGGGCAAAAACTCCGGGCACCTGAAGGCGATGGCCTACCGCAGCCCTGCATTTCATTACGACCAGGGCGTTGCAGTACTCGATACTCCGGATGGCCCGGTGCGGGTGTCCATCTTCGGCTGGCACAACCTGTTGAACCTCGAAGCGGCCCGTCTTGTCTGCCAGGAGCTGGGTGTTTCTGCTACAGAATTTTACGAAGCTATTGCCGGTTTTGGTGGTGCGGCCCGTCGTTTAGAGCGGCTCTTTGAGCGGGGCTCTATACTGGCCTTCCGGGATTTTGCGCACGCGCCCAGCAAGCTCAAGGCTACAATCAGTGCTGTACGAGAGGCCTTACCAGATCGCCGCATCATTGGGGTGTTCGAGCTGCATACCTTTTCCTCTCTGAATGCGACATTTTTAGCACAGTACGAAGGCGCTATGCAGGCTGCCGATGATGCTTTTGTCTTTTACTCACATCATGCTCTGGAGTTAAAAGGCCTGCCGGAATTAAGCACAGCAGAAGTGGAGCGGCATTTTGCACAAGAAGGATTGCAGGCAGTGGACAGTAAAGAGCTCCTTCTGGACAAACTGAAGCACTGCATTCAAGATGCTGCCGGGAAACCAATCTGCCTGCTGCTGATGAGTTCGGGCACCTTTGAAGGGCTTGACTGGGAAAGCGCTTTGGGGCTGGCCGAAGCATAGCCTACCAGATACCGTACACAAGCAACGTATCCTTGCCCGAGCCTTCTTTTTTCAAAGGAAAACATGCCTTCATTCACCATTGCCTTACGATACCTACGGGGAAAACGCGGCGTAAATGCAGCCCCGCTTTTGTCGCGTATCTCCATGCTGGCATTGGCTGTGGGCGCTGCTTCCCTGCTGATATTATTCTCCGTGTTCAACGGCTTTGAGCAAGTGGTCAGCAAGCTGTACACGGCATTTTATTCCGATATGCGCATCTCGCCCGCTCAGGGTAAATTCTTTGTACCGGATTCAACGAAGCTCCTGCGCATCCGGCAACTGAATGGCATTGCTGCCCTGGCACCGGTGATTGAAGACAATGTGTTTGTGCATTCGGAGGATGAGCAAATGGTGGTGACGCTCAAAGGCGTTACTGGTGCTTATTTCAAAGTGAATAAGCTGACACCCTACATCATTTCGGGCCGGGATACAGTGCGGAATGAAGCTTTGCCAACCGCCATAGTAGGTGTGCATATCGCCGCAAGACTGGGCCTGAGTGTGGACAATGATTTCAGCCGAATAGACCTTTATTATCCCAATCCTGAATTGCGCCATCCGGTGCTCAATCCTGCGGATGCTTATGGCACCCTGGAGCTGCGTCCGGATGGCATTTTCAAAGTGCAGGAAGAGTTTGATGCCCGTTATGTGCTGGCGCCTTTACCCTTAGTGCAGCAGTTGTTTCACAGGCCTGGTGCCGTTTCTTCTTTGGAGTTAAAACTAGCACCCGGAGCAAATCAGGAAGCGCTTAGGAGGCAGGTGCAGCAAATCCTTGGCCCGGGCTTTACCGTGGCCACACGCTTTGAGCAAAACCACACCATCAACAGTGTGATGCGCACGGAAAAATGGGCGACCTACGTCATCCTGCTGTTCATCCTGCTCATAGCCTCGGTAAATATGGTGGGTGCCATGAGCCTGCTGGTTCTGGAAAAACGCCGCGACATGGCCATCCTGACGGCTATGGGTGCAGGCCGCAGCCTGATTCGGAAAATATTTTTGTATGAAGGCTTGCTCTGGGCAGCGGTAGGGGGAGGTGTGGGTATCGGGGCGGGCGCTTTGCTTTGCCTCGGGCAACAGCGCTGGGGTTGGGTAAAGCTCAACGGGGTATTCATCATAGATGCGTACCCGGTAGCGATGCAGGCCTCAGACTTTGTGGTCATTGCCCTAACCGTGCTGGGCGTGGGCGTATTAGCAGCCCTTTATCCGGCTCTACGCTCCGGGCGTGGATTAGCACTGGAATAAAAAGAGCAGCAAAGCAGGAGTATGCTGTTCTATTCCCTTTGCGCTACATCTTTTCCGGCAGGCGAATGCCTAAGAGGTTCATGCTGTGGCGCAGCACCTGAGCAGTGAGGATAATCATCATCAGCCGCAGCAATTTTTTCTCTTCATTTTCCGCTTTAGTGATGGAATGGTCATCGTAAAACGAATTGAAAGACTGTGCTACCGTGAAGGCAAAATTGCAGAGCACGGAGGGGTTGTATTCAAGGGCAGCAGTGGCCATCATAGCGGGATACTGCTCCAGCAAAATGAGGAGTGCTGCCTCTCCCTTGCTCAGGGATTGTGTGTGTGTGAAATTCTGGAAATGGCTGCGGTCGGGCAGCAGGGGTAGGTTTTCGCGGCGCAGGATGGAGCAAATGCGGGCATGGGCATACTGGATAAACGTGGCCGTGTATCCATGCAGGTCAATGCTCTCCTTGGGGTCGAAAATCATTTTCTTTTTAGGCTCCACCCGCAGCAGGTAAAACTTCAGGGCGCCGAGGCCGATGGTTTCGTAGAGTGTGTCTAACTCGGTTTGTGAGAAGCCCTCTGTCTTGCCTGCAGCCACTGTTTGTTCTTGCGCCAGTCGAATCATTTCATCCATCATGTCGTCAGCATCCACCACGGTTCCTTCCCGGCTTTTCATTCGGCCGGTAGGCAGCTCCACCATTCCATAGCTGAGGTGATATATACCGGCTGCTGCAGGCTCATTCAGTTTTTGCATGATCAGCTTCAGCACCTGCATGTGGTAGTTCTGCTCATCGGCAATCACATAAATGCTCTGATTGAGCTTGTAGTCTTCATATTTCAACCGCGCCGTGCCTATGTCCTGGGTCATATACACGCTGGTACCATCGCCCCGTAGCAGTAATTTTTGGTCTAAACCATCGGCAGTAAGGTCAATCCACACAGAGCCATCTTCTTTTTGAAACAAGACTCCGTTTTTCAAACCTGATTCTACAATTTTCTTTCCCAGCAGATACGTATCGCTTTCGTAGTAGTACTTGTCGAAGTGGATGCCCAGTCTTTGGTAGCTCTTGTTGAAGCCCTGATAGACCCAGCCATTCATCATTTCCCAAAGCTTTCGTACCTCGGTGTTGCCGGCTTCCCATTGGCGCAGCAAGTCCTGAGCAGCCTGCATGATGGGGGCTTCTTTTTCTGCCAGGGCCTGGTCTTTTCCAGCAGCTACCAGGGCGGCTACTTCGGCTTTGTAAGCATCATTAAAGCGCACATAATAATCCCCAACAAGGTGGTCCCCCTTTTGGCCGGTGCTTTCGGGAGTAGCGCCCTGGCCATATTGCTGCCAGGCTACCATGCTTTTGCAGATGTGGATGCCCCGGTCGTTGACGAGGTTAGCCATCACTACCTGTTGCCCCTGTGCCTTTAAAATATTGCTTACAGCAAAGCCCAGGAAATTGTTCCGCAGGTGGCCAAAATGCAAGGGTTTATTGGTGTTGGGCGAAGAGTATTCCAGCATCACCCGATAGTCTTGTTTCGGTGCTTCGCCATACTGGGTGTTGTTGAAATTATTAAGCAGAAAGCCGGGCCAGTAGGCGTCTTGTATTGTCAGGTTGAGAAAGCCGGACACTGTTTCGAAGGCAGAAAACAGTGTGGAATGCGCCAGTAGATAGTCCCCCAATTGCTTCCCCAGGTCGGCAGGTTTCATGCGCAGCGCTTTTACGAAAGGGAACAACACCACCGTATAGTGACCCGAAAATTCAGGCTTCGTGAGGTTGACGGTGACTTGCGAAGAATCAAGAGCAGCATCTGGGAACAGCACCTGTAAGGCATCGGTGCTGAGGCATTTAATCTGGGCAGAGAGGGTCATGGACTTGGGAGGGGAAAACAGGTTCCGTGCTGCGCAAAAATACGTGGCATGGACGCGGGCTATGGTGCTCAGCTCATCCGCCCCAGCGGAAGCCACGCCACTCCAGGCCGGCCAGTTGCAGTACCCGGTGTATTACGGTATCGGCCAGTTCTGAGAAGTTCTGTGGCTTGCTGTAAAAGGAAGGTGAAGCCGGGCAGATGATGCCCCCAGCCTCGGTTACTGTGGTCATGTTACGGAGGTGTACCAGGTTGAACGGTGTCTCCCGCACCACACAGATGAGCTTTTTCCGCTCTTTTAGCATCACATCCGCGGCCCTTGTAATCAGGTCATTG
This sequence comes from Bacteroidota bacterium, assembly GCA_018267625.1. Lineage (GTDB taxonomy): Bacteria > Bacteroidota > Bacteroidia > Chitinophagales > Chitinophagaceae > UBA1952. The sequence continues at coordinate 10,216 of JAFDYC010000048.1, read as the reverse complement.
GAGCTGCCCGAAGCGATGCGGCCCAATGTCCCCATGCTACAAGGGCAGAGGATCAGCGCATCAAAACCGGCAGAGCCTGAGGCAAACGGAGCGAAGAAATCATCCGGTGCCCAAGTCTTGAAAGGAACCTCTACGGCTGCTTCCGGGCCCAGTTCCTGCTGCCACACCGTCTTGGCATTGCTGCTCCACACCACATGCACTTCAGCGGCTGTTGATTTTAGGTGTTGCAAGAGTTGCCGTGCATATATCGAACCACTTGCACCGGTGATACCTACTGCAATTTTTGCGTTTTGCATAGCCATGTCAAAGCCAAAGCTACCTGCAAGCAGCCTTAATTTCGGAGCCCTTAATATTTCATTGAAGATGAAGCGTGCCCTCCTATCCTGCCTGAGCTTTTTGCTGCTCAGTACTTCCTGTTTTTCCCAGTCGAAATCATCGCCCGACAAAGAGATTCACTGGATGAACCTGGATGAAGTGCAGGTGGCTATGAACAAGCAACCGAAGAAGGTGTGGATCGACGTTTATACCGATTGGTGCGGCTGGTGCAAACGCATGGATAAAACGACTTTTCAGAACCCAAACGTCATCAAATACATGAACGAACATTTCTATGCTGTGAAACTGAATGCGGAGCAGCATGGCGACATCCGGTTTCTGGGTAAGATGTATCGGTATGACCCCAGTGACCGAACCCATCCCTTTGCCAAAGAACTGCTGCATGATCAGCTTTCTTATCCTACTACCGTTTTCATGGAGGAAAATTTCCGCTCGCCCCAACTCATCCCCGGCTATCAGGATGTAAAGACGATGGAAATGATTCTGAAATACCTCGGAGAAGGCCTTTACAAAAAAGAACCGTTCCCTCAATATCAGGCCGGGTTCAAGCCGGAATGGAACTAATTCTGCCCGGGAAGCACACCGTTTCCCTTTCTAATTCTTCGCCTCAAGGTCAATTAACTTCGCGCCCTCATGCGGCATCTCCCCAACCTGCTGACGCTCGCTAACCTGTTTTGCGGCTGCCTCGCACTTGTTTGCATCCTGAACGCACAGCCTTTTTTATTTCAAACCCCCAGCGGCGACCCCGACCTGCATTGGAGCTGGTCCTACGGTGTCACCCAAATGCAGTGGGGTGGAGCCCTGATTTTGCTGGCGGCAGTCTTCGACCTGCTCGATGGCTTTGTTGCCCGTGCGCTTAAAGTTTTTTCGCCCATTGGCGCCGATTTAGACTCGCTGGCGGATGTGGTTTCCTTCGGCGTAGCACCCTCTGCTATCCTCTACATGCTGCTTTGGGACTGTGTGTCTCGCGAGCCTATGGTGACGGATGTCAGCATGTGGGCGACGGCCCCTGCCTTCCTGCTGGCCTGCTTTGCTGCGCTGCGCCTTGCCCGGTTCAATGTGATGCCTATCGGTAGCAAGGGTTTTCAGGGTATGCCCACCCCGGCTGTTGGATTACTGATTGCATCATTAGCCTTAGTTAGTTGGGATAAACCCGCCGGCTGGACGGCCTGGCTCTTTGGATCACGCTGGGCATTATATGCATTGATTGCACTGCTTTGCTACCTGATGGTGTCGGGTATCCGCTTTATGAAACTGATGCCCGCACAATGGAAACTTACCCAGGCCTGGCCGCAAGCCTTGTTGGTGCTCGCAACATTAATCTCGATTCCCTGGCTGCGTTTTGGCGCCATTCCTCTGGCCTTTGTGCTCTATGTAGTGCTCAGCTTTGTGCCGGGAAAGGCCCAGCCTGCTTCCTGAATTTTCTTTTTCTAAAAACCTCCTTCTGCTATGCGTTTCACGGCCCACATCAACGTAATGCCTCACAAAGAACTCTTAGACCCCCAGGGCAAGGCCGTCACAGGTGCCTTGCACAATCTGGACCTTGCCGGCATACAGGATGTGCGCATCGGTAAGCGTATCAGCTTACAGCTTGAAGCCAGCGATGAAGCAACAGCCCGCACCATGGCTGAAGAAGCCTGCCGGAAACTCCTGGCCAACCCGGTGATGGAAACTTTTGAATTCAGCATTGCTGCCTCCTGATGCCGGTTCGGGAGGAGGGCCAGAGCACACTGGGCAGCGGCAAACTTTGGTTAGTGCCATCGCCCATCGGCAACCTTGCCGACATGACCTACCGTGCCGTCAGTGTGCTGCAAGAGGCCGATGCCATCCTCTGTGAAGACACCCGCACCAGCGGCGTCCTGCTAAAACATTATGGCATTCAAAAGTCACTCTGGTCTTATCATCTGCACAATGAGCACCAGGTGCTGGCGCAAATGATCAGCCGCCTTAAAGAAGGGCAGAAACTGGCGATGCTCAGCGATGCAGGCACACCCGGCATTTCCGACCCGGGCTATTTGCTGCTCCGCGAATGCCTGCGCGAAGGCATAGACGTGGAATGCCTGCCCGGTGCCACCGCCTTTGTACCGGCATTATTGCAGAGCGGCCTGCCGGCAAATTCTTTTTTGTTTGAAGGTTTTTTACCCGTGAAAAAAGGCCGGCAGACTGCCCTGCTGGCACTGGCTCAGGAAGAGCGAACAACCATTCTTTATGAATCGCCGCACCGCTTAGTGAAAACGCTTCGTGAGCTGGCCCTGCACTGCGGCACGGAACGGACGGCTTCCGTTTCCCGGGAGCTGACCAAGCTGTTTGAGGAAACCCGTCGTGGTAGCCTCGCCGCATTGGTTTCCCATTTTGAAGCACATCCGCCGAAAGGCGAAATAGTCATTGTGCTGGCAGGAAAAGACTGAACCGGGAACCGGGAGACGCAGCCAAATCACTTTTCTTTACAGCCTCACCAACCCAAATTATGCCGCTGCGTCTGCGTGCCGGATATGTATTTGCTGCTTTCTGGCTGGCCTTGTTGCTGCTCTATCTGCCGGCGGCACATGCAGGTTGGGTTAGCGACACCCTGGGTTGGCTGGAGGCTGTCCGCAGTCAGCATTTTTGGGATTTTATCTCCCGCAAGGGCTTTAGTGTGCCCAGCTATTACCAGCTCACTCAAACAGTGACCTGGTGTTTGTACAAGTTGTTTGGAGTGCATGCCTGGGCCTGGCACCTTACCCAGCTCAGCCTGCATGCACTGAATGCCACCCTGCTTTTCGTGTTGCTGCGGGGTTTGTTTCAGGATGCCGGGCTGGCTTCTGCTTCCTGGATGGCCGGGCTTAGTGCCGCACTATTTTGTTTGTCTCCCTCTGTCAGCGAGGTGATCGTTTGGGAGGCCTCCTTTCATTTTCTGCAAGGCATGTTGCTGCTGTTGGTGCAGATGCTGCTGCTGCGCAAGATGCTGCATGGGGCGGGCAGTTCCTGGGCGCTGTTGGCATGTTTCCTTTTTGTGCTCTCGCTTTTTTCATTGGAATATTTCTACCTCGTGCCCCTGTTGCTTGCTGCGGTTTGCCTGTTTTACAGGAAGGCATTGAAATGGGAAAAGAGTTCTTTGCGGCGGAGTTTCCTGGGTATCGTTTTGCCGCAAGGCATCCTGCTGCTGCTCTATTTTTCCTTTCTGCGCCTGGTGGCACATACCAGCACCGGCAGGCTGGGTAATGACTGGCAAAACATGCGACTTGCATCCTTTTTGGTGAAGCCTCCGGAATATTTATTTCATCTGTTTGGCGGGCGCTTTCTTCCACTGGCCTGGCGGATGAAAGTCTATGAAGCCTGTGCCAGCTATCCCGGTGCTGCACTTTTCTACGGAGCCATTGCAGCCTTTGTTTTCTTCCTTGTTTTTCGTTTTAAAAACCTGGGGCGCAGGCAGCAGATAATGTGCCTGATGCTGGTGTGGCTGCTGGCGGGCATGGCTTTAGAAAGTCCGCTTTGGTTTCCGCAACGCCTGCTGATTGTCGGCGATCGGTACCTCTATCTGCTTTTACCCCCCTTCCTGGCGCTGCTGGTCTTGCTCTTGCAGCCCCTGAAAAGCCTGCGCCTTCAATGGGCGCTTGGCGGTGCCTTGCTGATACCGGAGGCCCTGCTTTGTTTTTCGCTCAACACCCTCTGGCAGCAATCGGAGCAGATGACACAAAGCTTGCAGCAGAAGCTCAGCGATGCACCTGGAAAGATGACCATTCTGCTCAACAACCCGGCTTCCTTGCGGGGCGCGCTGATGATCGGTGCTGGGAGTGATGGAGAAGCCCGACTGATGCACAATCTTTTTTTCAAGCCTAAAATCCAGGGGCAGATGTATGATGCAGCGGCGCAAAACCTGCTTCGCCCTGATGACCGTATCCGTATTGAAGTGACCGGTAAGAACTGCATCCGGGTGTCGCTGATGAGCGAAGGGGCCTTCTGGCAATATGGGACGGACCTTGCGCATTCATACAGCAATGAAGCGTACTCATTAATAGTTGAAGACCCCTACTGTTGCTATGTGCTCTGCCTGAAGCAACCGGTGTCGCAGTATCGTCTGCTCTATCAGCAAGGCCTGAGTTGGCGAGAGTTTAAGTTACCGGAAAGGGAGTAGGGGAATGGTAATACGTACCTTTGCCGGGTCATGCCTCAGGTGCTGGTACATAATCAGGAAGAGCAAATACCGGCGGTCATCAACCGATTGACAGGTTCGGCCCCGCAGTTTGCGCAAGCGTTTGCTCTGTCGCGCGATTTGCGCGTAGAGTGCTACCGCCTGCCCGGTGTGGATCTACTTCCCGAAGAACGCGGCACGCTGATGTGCCTGCCGGTCAGCGATGACAGCTTTAGCATGCAATTGGCTTACATGCTCGAAGATGAGGAAGGTGCGCTGGCCGTATGCCTGCATTTCTACCCTGAGTTTTTTCAGCAATGGCCTCTGGCGCTTTTTGAAAAAGAAGCCGCCATCCGCCTGGAGCATAGTACCGATTTTGAACTCCGCCTGGACAATGTGTCTTCCAGCCTGCTGGTTCAGATTATGGAGCAGCCACCAAGGGACATGAGCACTGCGTTGCAAGGCATGGAGCAGGCTTTTCACTTACTGAGAAAAGCGCTGGAGCAGGTCAGTTGCCCCTTTGCCCCTTGTCCAGTTCCGGCCTGCCGCTTCCTGGCCCACGACAGCGAGCGCGAGAAGATTTTTAAAGCCCGGTCCATTCTTGATGCCCACTATGATGAGAAACTGACCATCAAATCGCTGGCGCGAAAAGTGGCCATGAATGAGTGTTACCTGAAAAAAGGATTCAAGACGCTCACGGGCTGCACCATCCATGAATACATTGCTACCCGCCGGATTGCCTCTGCCCGCCACATGCTGCAAGTGGAAGGTCGCCCTGTGACTGAAGTAGCGGCCCGCTTAGGCTACAGCAGCATCTCCCATTTCAGTACGGCCTTTAAGAAAGCGACCGGCCTGAAGCCTTGCGAGCTCCTGGCCTAAAAATGTTTTCTGGCCCCAGCGCAGGAATTTTTTTTGAAAAAGGAATTTTGACTGCATTCAGGCATCATCTTTTTTGCCTGAAGCTGATTTCGATTTCATCTCTTCTAAAACGCATCATCACGAAGCTGTGAAGCAAATTTCCTGCCTGCTCCTGGCCCTGACCTGGGCGGTTCTGGCTCCCGCTCAGCCTGCGAACCCCCAATACCCCCAAGGCTATTTCCGCAACCCGCTGCGCATCCCCATCATCCTTGCCGGCAACTTCGGCGAATGCCGCCCCGGACATTTTCATTCGGGCTTAGACATTAAGACCGGTGGACATGAAAACGAACCCGTTTTTGCCGCTGCCGATGGCTATGTGAGCCGCATCAAGATGCAGCCTGGTGGCTTTGGCCATGCGATATACATCACGCACCCCAACGGCTACACTACCCTCTATGCCCACCTTAATGACTTCATGCCGAAGCTGCAACAGTATTTGCGCCAGCAGCAGTATGCACGAGAAAGCTGGACCCTGGACCTGAGTCTCAGCCCGGAGCAATTTCCGGTGAAGAAAGGGGAGCAGATTGCCTGGAGCGGAAACACGGGTGGCTCCACGGCTCCGCACTTGCATTTTGAAATCCGAGACACAAAAACAGAACACCCGCTGAACCCTGAATTATTCGGCTTTGAAATCCATGATGACTTGCCGCCGGTGCTGAAACGCCTTGCCCTCTACGACTTGAGGCAAGGTATTTACGATACCCAACCAGAACTTTTTCCACTGCGCAAAAAAAAGGACCTGTATGCCCCGGCTTCAGACAGCCTGACGATACACTCAGGAACTATAGGCATCGCTCTGCAAACCGACGACTATATGCCCGGCAGCCGCAACACCCTGGCTCCGTATGAGGCTACCTGGTACCTGGACGGAGCCTTGCAAGGCAGGATTCGGCTCGACGATATTGGCTATGACCGCACTCGTTACCTCCATGCCTATGCAGATTATAGTACGCATGAGACCAAAGGCTTCTGGCTGCAATGTCTCTTCCGCCTTCCGGGCAATCGCTTGGAGCAAATCTATTCTTCGTTGAACCCGGAACGGGGTATGTTGCAGCTCAGGGATGAGGCATACCATCAGTTGCGCGTAGGGGTCCGCGATGCAATGGGTAATAAAAGTGAACTACTCTTTTACCTGCGTAGTCAGCCCCTCCCCATCAAGCCTGCTTGTGCGGTGCCGGCACAGCCCAATGAAAGCAACCGTTTCGAGACGGCGGATGCCCGTTGTGTGCTGGATGCTACCGAACTCTATGACCAGGCCTGTATCAGCATGAGTGCCCGGCCTGATTCCAACATGTTGTCGAAAAGGATTCAGATTGGGGAGGCACGCATACCGGTGCACCACGCTTTTGAGCTTTCCATCCGGCCATCCCGGCTCATTCCTTTTGCCTTGCGCAGCAAAATCGTGATTCGCTACAGCGATGGTAAAGAGCAAAGCGGGGTAGCCGCATCGCTGGGAAAAGAAGGCTGGTATCAGGCTTCGGTACGAGCCTTAGGAACCTATTGGTTGGAGGCAGATACCGAGGAACCGGAACTCCGATTAATCAGCCCGAAAAACAAAGATTTTAAACATGCAAAAGCGATTCAATTTCTGGCACAGGACAAGTTGAGTTCGGTGGATAGCTTCCGGGGCGAACTGGACGGAAAATGGATCCTCTTCGAGCAACACCGCGACACCTGGACCTACCGTTTCGATGAGCATTGCCCTAAAGGTGCTCACAAGCTGGTGATTCGCCTGAGCGATGAAAACGGAAATACCCTTCGCCGGGAGTTTACTTTTACCCGCTAAGCCATGCACCGATTCCTCGCCCTGTTGATTCGATTCCTCGGCAGGTATTTCACTCAGAAAAGCAATCAGGATATGTTGAAACCCGGACAAGCAGCTCCCGATTTTTCATTGCCCGACCAGGATGGCAAGCTCGTTTCAGGGGCAGATTTCAAGGGCAAGAAATATGCGCTCTATTTCTACCCCAAAGACAACACACCCACCTGCACCGAACAGGCCTGCAGCCTGCGCGATGGCTATGATTCACTACGCCAAAAGGGGATTCTCCTGATGGGGGTGAGAACCGATAGCGAGCGCCGGCACCAGAATTTTATTCGCAAATTTTCACTTCCCTTTCCCTTGCTGGTGGACACAGAGCACAAGCTGGCAGATGCGTTTGGTGTCTGGGGCGAAAAGACTCTGTTTGGCAGAAAATATATGGGGATGCACCGGGTTACCTTCCTTATAGATGAAGCAGGGCGTATTGCTCAGGTGATTGACCGTGTGGACGCAAAGAACCACGCTGCACAAATCCTTCAGGCCTGGGCTCTGTAGCATGAAGAAAATCATCGGTTACCTCAGCAGCTACTTCCGCGAGCAGCTCAACTTCCGCTACCTCGTGGTCCTGATACTCTTTATCGCTCTGGCGGTGTACCTGAATTTTTACGTCCGCTCCGAAGATGACTGGATTAAAGCCGACCCCGATGCCCTGCGCCGCCTGCTAAAATATATCCTCGGTTATGCCTGCATGTTTGGGGGTGCTTATGCGCTCCTGCTGCCTTTCGACAAAGACCGCAGCTTGCGGAGCCTCAAGCTCTGGTCGCTTATTGGTTTTGCTGTGCTGCTATTTGCTGTCCGGGCCTGGCTTTTGCCCGACTGGGCCTGGCTCGCCCACAGGGTGCCAACGGCCTACCTCACCCTGTCCTGGAAGATCATCGTTAATGCCACCGGCTTTGTGCTGCTCTTCATACCCTGCACCCTCTTTTGGCTGCTGGCAGATCGGCATCGAGAGCCACTCTATGGCTTTCATGCAAAGGGCGTTGTGCTTTGGCCCTACTTCGTCCTCATCGCCCTGATGCTACCCCTGATAATTGCCGCTGGCATGCAGCCTGCATTTCAGAGCGTTTATCCCCGTGCGGCCCACCTGGGACTCGTGCCGGGAAACCCACACCGCATGGCGGCCACCCTTGCCTACGAAGGAGTGTATAGCTTCGACTATGTCGTGACGGAGTTTTTCTTTCGCGGCTTTTTAATCCTTCCTTTCTCACGCATTGCCGGGCCAAGGGTCATCTTGCCCATGTGTGCTTTTTACGTCTCCATCCACTTCGACAAGCCACTTGGGGAATGTATTTCATCCTTTTTCGGAGGCCTGGTGCTGGGCATCCTCTCCTGGCGAACCCGCTCTATCTATGGCGGCGTGATCGTGCACCTCGGAATTGCGCTGGCTATGGAATGTGTAGGCGGGCTGCTTTGATTCAAAGGCCACTTTGGAAGAATTCATTTTTATATCAGCTTCCGTTCCCTACCTGGCACCCTTTATAGCCTGTCCAGAGCCTGATTCAAGAACGCTCCCTTTTTTATGATTTGATGTACAGCTTAGCCCGAAGGCGGCAGGGAGGAGTAGCATCATGTGGTTGGAACGTAAACAGCGGTGCTGACCTGGCTATTCATACGCTATCGTATTAGAGCAAAACATTGGGGAACAACGTGACCAAGAGAAATAATTACGCTTGTGTGTTGTGCTTGTGTATGCTGAAAAACTTTCAGTTGTTTGGAAAGTATAACCTTGCCATATTTTTGGTTTTGTGTTGCCCTTGTTCTTGAATTAAGGTTCAAAAATTACCTTGCCATAATGACATAAAAAACTACATTGCGATACCTCCATGTCACCAACCGGGATCTGCGGAACATCCAAAGCCCTCTGGACGACATAGACCAGGGACAAAAGCGAAATAAAAACCGGTTACTGTTATTTACGAAAACTGCTGGGAATGAATAACTTTAAAAAATAACCGAAACCGGGAAAGGCAAAAAACTTTCGGCTATTTCTGAGTTGTGTGCCATTTTATTGACCGACACTCTAGCTTGACAACTTATGCCGAAACTAAACAGAGACAGTAGCGAGGACGCTAAACGAGCGGTTGAGCGGCTCTTGCCGGACCCAAACAAACGACAGAAGTTCATCAACTTGCTTTGTGACGGTATTTCGTATGCGGACAGTTTAGACAGCGCCAACTGGAACTTAAATCTTGAAACAAGTGGAAAATTTCTACGGTTCAACACCGGACAAGAGTATTGCATCCAACTAAACAAAGGCAAACTGCTTTTGCTATGCGACAGGACAACCTTACGGCTTATTCCAGACATCATAAGATTTCCAGTTGAGTATGTGGGTTGGAATGGTGAGCGAAGTGTTTACAACCAACACTTTGACCAAGTCCCGGACGCATTAGCGAGAACAAATAATAGTGTCGGCTGCTGGTTTGACACAACTGAAGACTTTACCGTTTACGTTGACAAATTTAGAAGCAGCAACAAGGATTTTATTCGGGCGGCAATGAACACGACGCTCACACCGTTAATGCGAAGAGCGCATTCTAAAGGTGCGGTTGAGTATGTGTTTTCAGCCTTCAACGAAAACAGCGAACAAGATTTGCCAGAGTTAACCGACGTTTTAGTAGCTGAAGCAGAACAGTTAGACAAAGCCTTACGATTGAGCCGCCAGCAACGACTTGATGAACTCAAACGCATTGACCCGAAACCCAAACAGGTGATTGTTCAGCAGACTGTTTTTCTGCGTAACCAACTTGTGGTCGCAGAGGTTTTATACCGAGCAAACGGACATTGCGAACAATGTCAACAGCCAGCCCCATTTTTAAGAGACAGCGACAACACGCCATACTTGGAAGTTCATCATAAAACCAGATTAGCGGACGGAGGCGACGACACAGTTGAAAACGCTATTGCGCTTTGCCCTAACTGCCACCGACAAGTTCATCACGGACAAAAACGGCACACAATAACTAAGGTTCCCTTGCGTCCGAAGGACGAACAATGAAACCCTTGTTGGACGAAACCTACGGTAGCCG
>JAFDYC010000047.1 GCA_018267625.1 Bacteroidota bacterium | reverse complement strand
CGGCATAGTTGTAAGGGCCAAATGTTCCCTTGTCATAGATTGGAGTGCCCGGTACGGTGAAATCAACCAGCGTTTCCAGGTTGGAAGCAGACTGACCATATTTGGTCATTGCACCCAAATGGCTACGGTGGCGAACGGATACATAATAGCTGTCAACAGCAACACCCGGGAAGGAAAGGCAACTTTGCCCATCTACATCCACAATGTCACCATCGCGCTGAATGAGACCGGCACGAGTGGCCTGAACCGTGGCATTATTACTCTTAGAACGCAGTTCTACGAACACCCAATCCACGATAGCATTTTGACCAGATACACTGAAAACGGAAGGACTGGTTACTTGTTGAAATTCTGTATAAGTAGTTTGTGGTGCCATCTTGATGTAAGCAGAAACCACATTCACTTTTGGAGTTGCTGTTTCGTAAGGATCCGCAGATGGGATATAATTAGTTCCTGCGCTAGGATAAGGACTGTTACGAAGGTCGTCACGCATTAATGGACGACCATCAGAAGCCGTAGCAGAACCATTATCTATTAATGACCCTTCCAGATAGGCCCGGACATTCAAGCAAAGAGGCCCAGATTCCTTTGTGTAATAAGCACTATTAGCGCTGGAAGAAGTAGCAAGGCTCGTATATAGCCGGCTCCGTTCAGAGGCCGTAGCGATAGCTGCTCCTGTGGTTAAGGTGCCGGAAGCACTACCTGCAGCAGCTGTATTGTGTTCCCATTTAGTAACGCTAAACATGTCCCCGACAGTGTTTGGCTGAGTACCAACAAAGCGAGTGACATATTGTTTTGCAGAACGGAAATCTGATTGATTGCTCGAATTGTCGTGCTGTAGGTCAATAGTAGTATTGGTGCCTACGTTGTTGCCATAAATATTCCAAGTACGATCGATTCCGTCATTCGTAGTGCGCGGAGCAGCACCGCTAGTAGAAGCATAATTACTTACGTTTACGTGAATACCATTGGCAGCAGCATTATTCACCTTAGCCGGTGCATAGTCCAAGACATTGCTTGTTCCCTTTCCGACAGGGAAAGTATAGTCACCGGTGTAAGACTCTTTTACCAAGTGGCCGGCAACATTGTTGCTGACTACGTATTTGTTTTCATCGTACCCTGAAATGGTTCCGGCACCTCCATTTCCACTGTTGCTCCCCATAACTAAATCAAGGCTGTTCAAAACAACCTTTCCAGATGTAAAACCGAGATCTTCGGTTATCCGGGTATTTGTATTAGATAGAGAAACATTATTTGCATTGTTAATGTTTACGTGTGGAAAAGAAGGATTTGAGCCACTAGAATATCCGCCTTCCAAATTCTGTAATGCATTTCCAGCAGTAAGCGGATTCGGTTGAACGAAAGCTATTGTACCTCCGGTTCCAACCCCAATAACCGGTAAAGTAGCTGCACTCCCATTTATCCAATTAGTTCCGTAAAAGCTTAGAGTAGTTGAGCTGGTAGTGCCCAGGTTGCCGTTATTGGTAACATTCCCAAAGGCAGAAGCACTACCAAAAAAGTAGGCATTTCCAGAGGCTGGGATGTACATGTCGCCTTGTGCCATTGCTGCAAATGGAACGAGCAAGGCGACCAAATTGATCTTGAGGGTCTTGTTTAGATACATAGTGGATGGTTTAGGGTAGATGAAATAGAAGATTCTTAATACTGGGTTTATTGATACTAATCGTGTTCTCTTTTCGTTATTCTGATTCAATATTTCCTGAATAATTAATCTAATCTCTGTTTCAATTTTAAAGTGAATAGCTCTTTACGCTCAATGCAGAGGTTAGTAGAAATGTTTTCAAGTGAAGGCTTGTTTCGTTGGTTAACGATACGTGAAGGTTTATTATTCTCAAATGTAGTGCAGTGCTCCGAAAATCAATGTTTTTATGGAAAATTTTCTGGCGTGAAAGTAAATGAGCAAGTTGCGAAGACCTATAATGAACAAAATCAAGGCTCTGTAACAAGCGCTTAACAATTTCTCGCATAGAAAATTATCAAATGAAAAACATTTTATGGCTTGGCTGAAAAAAATGGATGCGTGTTTCCGTCGAAAACTTGTAGCTAATTCATGGGCATGATTGCCTTGATACCTGCACGTTTTTTACACTTCTGACAAGAATGGCGAATGAATGCCTGAAAGCATTCTAGAAAAATGGCTTCCTACCCTGTTAAGGGCGGGCAATAGAGATTATTTTGAGAAAATTTGGAGTTTCCACGCCCCTGGATTTTGAACTAGGACAATTTAGAAGTATGCCGCATAGCCAACATGGATTTTTGCCTCTCTCCATTGAAAACCATTTCCAGGATTTTTACCTATGCCACAGGCTATGCTAAATATGCCTGATTTGGTTTCCATGGAGCTTCCCAAACCGAGGCCATAATAAAATCCTTCACTCAGAATCCCATTGATTTTTGATTGTAACCAGGCATTATCTGAGAAGGCATAAATAGTACTGTTTAGTCCGAGCAGCAGCCGTAATTCCAGCGTAGCAATATGGTATTGATTCGCAAATAAGCTTCCCTCATCGAAGCCTCGGAGCAACCTGAATCCACCCAATTGGAACAGCTCGTTTTGGAATAGGCGTTCACCACTCATCCAGCCGCCAGAATAAACCGTTTTCAATACAATCCGATTTACAAGCGGAACGTATCCTGCAAGCGCTGCACGAACCTGAATTTGCTTGTTGTCACTGCCGACGGTATCATACAGCTTTCCAAAATCAAAACCACTACCATCTTGGATCCGGGTGATACCGTCGTTTTTTAATACTTCCCTTTGCAGTGCAGCAATACTTCCCGAAAGGCTCCACCCTTTTGAGGGATTAGGGTTGTAGTCAGTTCGGTTAAATGCCAGTTCGAATCCGCCGCCCGTGCTGCGCAAATCAATGTTATCAGGTAGGCGATGGTAGGCCAGTACATAAGCGGTGTCGGGCGTGATGATACGGTTGCTGTTGCTACTGAAATACACCCTTAAATAATCCATTGCATGGATAGAATATCTTGCTCCTAGCTCCAAATTACTACGCCGGTATTCTGTATTCCTAAAGTATAAATCGAAATTTCCATCTGCCCCAATAGCGGTTCCCAGGATGTAAGGATAGGTAGCTGAAGCCTTTATTCTCGGGCTTTTCGGCTGAAGGTTCTGGAATGAAAATGAAAAACTTTCGCCTTTTGCCAACAGGTTTTGAAATGCGGCCTGTGCATCCACGGTTAGCAATAGTTTCCCGGTTTCAGAATTGTTGGGTTGCAATCCAACGATGCCACTGAGTTGATTTGCCTTCCGCTCTTTTAAGAGTATGTGCAGTTGTGTGCCGCCGAGCTTGAATTGAACCCGGGAAGTTGTGCCGGCATCTAAAAAGGGTAATTCCCGCAGTCTGTTATTGATTTTTCGCAGTCTTGATTCATCATAAAGGGAACCTTCATTCAAATCCAGATATCGCAACAGAAAATGCTTCGATAGCCGTTCATCGCCTTCTATTATGATGCTGTCAATCTTGCAAAGTGGCCCGAGTTCTAGTTGAAAATTGCCTGAAATTTCACCCGCACCATTTTCACTAATGCTGTCTAAACCGGTTTGAGCAAAAGGATACCCATGATTATCGCACCATTCCAAGACGCGCCGGGTTAGAGAACTTAAATTTTTAGGATTTAGGGCCTGATCCGAATATTCTGCTTCTGAAATGCCGGCATTTATCAATAATCCGGGAGGCAATTTTTTTAATGATAACCGGGCCCAATGCCATTTTTTCCCTACAAATAGTTGTGCATGAAAATGATTCTCCGTTATCCAAAAACTATCTATGGAAGCAGCTAAAAAGCCGGCCTCCTGCAAGTCAGTCGGGACATGCCGCAGGTAGTCGAGGGCTGCGGTTTCACTGGAAAAATCTTTTGGAGTTTTTAATAGAGAAATCAAGCTGGAGTCACTGCCGTCCATTCTCTGTACTTGCACGAAGTAATTTTGCGCCCGCAGTTTGCCGGCCAGGAGCATCAGCAATAAAATCATGGCCGGAATTCGTTGCATAACCTGCCTTTCAAAACTACAAAACCCAAGCCCAGTACTGTGGCCGGCATTTACATCCACATCCCTTTTTGCCGTCAGGCTTGCAGCTATTGCAATTTCCATTTTTCTACTTCTCTTCGCCAGAAAGACGAATTGCTACAGGCTTTGTTGCAGGAAATTTCTATGCAGCGCCACTGGCTCCGGGATGTCCCTGTTGAAACTATTTACTTTGGTGGCGGCACGCCTTCGTTGCTCCAGGCCGATGAACTGCTGCGCATCTTCGATGCCTTGTACTCCAATTTTCAGATAGGCAAGCTTAAAGAAATAACTCTGGAAGCAAACCCGGATGACCTAAGCCTGGCGTACCTACGCGCGCTGAAGCGGACACCGGTCGGGAGGCTGAGCGTCGGTATTCAATCGTTTCGGGAGGAAGACTTGCGCTACATGAATCGGGCGCATACGGCACAACAAAGTGAATATGCCCTGAAAGCCGCTCAGGATACGGGTTTCGATAATTTGAGTATTGACCTGATATACGGAACTCCGGGCATGGACGATGCTGCCTGGCTTCAAAATATTCAGACTATGGCGACACTACAGATTCCCCATTTTTCTGCCTATGCTCTGACGGTGGAAGAACGAACAGCGCTTCATCATGCCATTTCTAAGAAGGCTGCTCCTGCAGTAGATGCTGCGCAAAGCGCTGCGCAAGCAGAATTATTGATGGATGAAGTGCCCCGATTGGGTTATGAGCAGTATGAAATCTCGAACTTCTCAAGGCCCGGTTGTCATGCCCTCCACAACACCTCTTATTGGATGGGAGTCCCTTACTTGGGGCTCGGGCCGGCAGCACATTCTTTTGACGGGCAGAAGCTCCGGAAATGGAATGTGGCGAATAATTCCCGTTACATCAGAAGCATTCTCGAAGAAGAGAAAATCCCTTTTGAGCAGGAAGAGTTGACACCCATGCAACGCCTGAATGAATACATCATGACTTCGTTGCGCACAAAATGGGGTTGCAACTTGTCGAAAGTCGAGGCAGGCTGGGGGAGTGACATTCGTCGAAAGCTTTTAAATAATGCAGAAGGTTTCCTGAGCGTTCATCAGATGCTTCATCAAGAGGACAAGCTTATTCTTACACATAAAGGAAAGCTCTTTGCGGATGGCATCGCAGCTGAACTCTTTTTCTCTGAAAATCTAGTTTGATCAGTTCATGCTACTACTACTATTGGCTTTACTTTAGCGCCCTCATTTTAGCGCCTATGTTGCTCTTAGAAAATAAAGTGGCTCTCATCACGGGCGCCAGCCGGGGAATTGGTGAAGCGATTGCTTTGAAGTTTGCCAGCCAGGGTTGTTCCATTGCCTTCACATACCTCTCATCTGAAGAACGGGCTATAAGTCTGGTTGAAAAGCTGGCAGGAATGGGCGTTCGCGCCCGGGCCTATAAGAGCGATGCCTCAGATGCTGCCGCCGCAGAACAGCTTTGTACTGAAGTGCTGAAAGAATTTGGAGCCATAGACATTTGCGTAAATAATGCGGGCATTTCCAGAGACAATCTTTTGCTGCGCGTGACACCAGAACAATGGGATGAAGTGATGGCTGCCAACCTTAAATCTGTCTATAGCCTTACCCGGCAGATACTACGCCCCATGATGAAAGCACGAAAAGGCTCCATCATTAACATGAGTTCTGTGGTGGGATTGCTGGGTAATGGAGGTCAAAGCGCTTACGCCGCAAGTAAAGCAGGGATTATTGGATTTACTAAAAGCATCGCGCAAGAACTGGGCTCTAGAAATATTCGTTGTAATGCGATTGCCCCGGGTTTTATCGAGACGGACATGACGCATTACCTCAAAGAAGGAGGCAATGAACAATGGCTGTCTCAAATTCCACTGGGTCGCTACGGAAAGCCCGAAGAAGTTGCAGATGTAGCTTTGTTTCTGGCCAGTGATTTAAGTGCCTACATCACCGGTCAGGTGATCGCTGCTGATGGTGGGATGTCCTGATCAGCTTCCTTGGTTTTTTGCTATTTTTTTAAACAATTAATTTTCTTCAAAGCCAGTCAGGCCTTGCTTTTCGGAACAAGAATCAAGATTCATTCCGGTGATACTGTTCTTGTAGAAACAGAGCCTTTGGCTATAAAATTATCTTTGCCCCCTTATGTCCAAAATTCATGCTGCCATCACCGCCGTTGGCGGATATGTTCCCGATTATGTCCTCACCAATCAGGAGTTGGAAACGATGATGGATACCACGGATGAATGGATTCGCTCCCGAACCGGCATCCGCGAACGACGCATCCTGAAAGGAAAGGATATGGGCACTTCCGAAATGGCCGTAGCTGCGATTAAAAACCTCTTTTCAAAACGCCCGGACCTAAAGCCCGAGGATATTGAACTACTCATCTGTGCTACTACCACTCCGGACATGCAGTTTCCCGCCACCGCCAATGTGATTTGCGATAAGGCAGGCTTGAAAAATGCATGGGGTTACGACATCAGCGCGGCCTGTAGCGGCTTTCTATACACGCTTACTACCGCTTCCCAGTTTATCGAAACGGGGCGCCATAAAAAAGTGCTGGTAGTGGGGGGCGACAAGATGAGCTCCATCATGAACTACGAAGACCGCGCAACTTCTATCATCTTCGGAGATGGTGCCGGTTGTGTGCTTCTGGAGCCGGACGAAAGTGGCTTTGGAATTATTGATTCGGTGTTGCGCAGTGATGGTTCCGGTAGGGTGCATCTACATCAAAAAGCAGGTGGTTCCATGCGCCCAGCCACGATTGAGACTGTGATGGCCAAAGAGCATTTCGTGTATCAGGAAGGGCAGACGGTGTTCAAGTTTGCCGTGAAAAATATGGCCGATGTTTCTGCCGAAATCATGGAGCGCAATCACCTTATGGCTGAAGATATCACCTGGCTGGTGCCGCACCAGGCTAATAAGCGTATTATAGATGCTACCCGTGAACGCATGGGACTGGCCCCAGAAAAGGTGATGATGAATATTGAGCGCTTCGGGAATACCACTAACGGCACGCTCCCTTTGTGTATGTGGGAATGGGAACCTAAGCTCCGTAAAGGCGACAACATTGTCCTTGCTGCCTTTGGTGGCGGTTTCACCTGGGGGGCTACCTACATCTGTTGGGCCTACGATGGGAAGTAATGTCCTTTCATTACACTGAATTGATACAGGCTTCCTTCGATACTTTGGCCTTATATTTTTCTGTTTTCTACTGAGTCTGGGGTAATTTGTTGTTCCCATTTGCATTTATTCCTGGCTATTCTGCAAGGAGATGCTTGTGGTTTTGATATCCAGTGGTTCGAAGGATTTTTAATCTTCGTGACGATCTTCTGAATTATCGGGTAATTGTCTGTTTTTATCCTCGGTTTCTGGGCATTCTAATCGCGTCCCAATAAATTTTTGTGGCTTTAATTCCTTACTCAAGTCACTAAAGTTTTTTTTGAACTGGAATTATCATTTCCGGGAGTCAATCTGTCTTGTCAGTGATATTCTGATCGTATTACCTGCAAGTAGAAAATTCAGCATGTTATGTGTTGCCTATTGCATGTTTTTTCATACGACTGCAATTGATGAAAATTCTTAAATAATTATCTTGCTTTATGTAAATTTTTTTACTGCTGCAATTCAGTTGGATAAATAAATATGTATGATGGACGCTATGTAATTCGGCTATTATTTTATTCAGTATCAAACTTCTACCCACAGATTTTTTTAATTTTTTAGTGATTAAAGATAATTGATGCTAAATAAAATTAGGTATTGCATAATTCAATGATTTAGATTTTATTTGTATTTAATAAAAACTAAACCAAGCCATGAAAACAATTTACCTATTTGTAGCCTTACTGGCATTGGCATCGAAGTGGTCACTAGCACAAAGTCCAGTACTCATCAAAAACATGGACACCGTAACGATTGACCGGTACAGTAATTCAAGTCCAGGAAAAGGTGTACGCATCGGGATATATTTCTATTTCCCGGCCCAAAGTAACAATGGTGTAGAGCTTTGGCGAACAGATGGCACGAACGCAGGAACAACTCTGGTTCGGGATTTAGAATCATTATTTCCTGGATCAAGTTCATCCCCGCACTTACTCACTAAAGTGGGAGACTCACTGTATTTTTTTAAGGGTACCGGTCTTCACTTGACTAAATATGTACCCGCAACAGGTAAGTTTACAGAGCCTTGGGTAAATGGTGGTGACAATTATTTTTTAGGTAGTGAAGTTGTATCGAACGGTGATGATATCTATTTCGTGAGTAGCAATGGCGATGGTGATGGGGTGGAGTTAATGCGGTATAACACATCGTCTGAAAACTATGTTTTGTATGACATCAATAGTGGGTCGGGAGACTCTTATCCTCATTCTCTGACCATTCAGGGCAGCAACTTGTTTTTTGCCGCCAGTGACGGCACAAATGGCACTGAATTATGGAAACTGAATTTGTCAACTTACGCATACAGTATGGTGAAAGACATTGCTTCCGGCAGTGATTCCTCAAACCCTCATGATTTGATTTCCTATAATGGTTCTTTGTTTTTTGCTGCCAATGACGGTACCAATGGTGATGAACTTTGGAGTAGTGATGGGACTAGCAGCGGAACAAATCTTTATTATGACATCAATTCCAATAGTGGCGATGGCAGCAATCCGGCACACATGGTCGTGTTTGATCAGGTGCTTTATTTCAGTGCTGACGATGGCAATGATGGTATCGAATTGTGGGAAGCAGATGACAACAATTCAATAGTGCAGGAAGTAGCAGATATTAACTCCTCGGGAGATAGTCATCCGGGCCTAACTGGCTTTATCAATCTTGGGGATTCTTTACTTTATTTTTCTGCAGATGATGGCACCGATGGCATTGAGCCTTGGGTGATGGATAATGTCAATTTAAGCCCCTCTGAAGTAAGCAACATCAATTCCATCGGCGATTCCAATCCTAGAGATTGGTACAACCTGGGCGATACCGTCATTTTTGTAGCGGATGATGGCTCTGGATGGGAATTGTGGTATAGTCACAATTTTTCATCTTCAACGGGCTTAATAAAAGATGTCCAACCAATTACGGTTTCGGATACCGTGAAGGTTTTTGCCCTTTTTGACGGGAACATATTTTTTGCTGCAGATGATAGCGTACATGGAATTGAACCCTGGAAATCCAATGGAATATCTTCTGCCACTTCTCTCTTGAAAGACATCAATTTGGGTTCGGCTATTGATGGTGCCCCGCAATGGTTTGCCGTATTTAATAATGCCATGTACTTTAATTCCAAAACAAATGGAGATTATTGGTATAGCCTCTACAAGACGGACGGAACTAATGTCGGTACTACAGAAATCAAGCATAGTTCTATTGCCGACAACTTTTCTACCGGGCCATTTAAAGGATTAGAAATGGATAGCCTCTTAATTTTTACAGGTTATACAGATACTACAGGGATGGAGCTTTGGAAATCGGACGGAACAACTGCCGGCACAGTGCCCGTAAAAAATATTTCACCCGGAAGCACAGGTAGTAATCCTCAGAATTTTATCTACTACAACTATCTCGTCTATTTCATTGCTGATGATGGGACCCATGGTCAGGAGCTTTGGAAGACAGATGGAACACCTGCCGGAACTACCCTGGTAAAAGACATAAACAGTGGATCTTCTTCTTCGGGGATCGTGCAGCTAACCGTTGCTAATAACCTAATCTTCTTTACTGCTGATGATGGTTCTCATGGGGTAGAGCCTTGGGTGAGCGATGGCACAACTAGTGGAACCACACTACTGAAAGATGTCAATACTGGTAGCACGGGCTCCAGTCCTCAAAGTCTTTTTTCTGCTGATAGCCTCATCTATTTCATCGCAAACGATGGTTCGCATGGCAATGAAGTTTGGACCAGCGACGGTACCAGCTCAGGCACAATTATGCTCAAAGACATTAATTCGGGATCAGGAGATGGCGCTTCTGGATTTGGTGAATCTCCGAATGGTTTCGCCAGCCTGGGGGGGTATGTCTATTTCAGTGCCGACAGCGCTGGGGTTGGCAACAAGCTTTGGCGAACAGACGGGACCTCAGGAAATACGCATTACTTCTATAATGTCAACTTCCCATTTTCATTTTCAAATGTGGGTAGCAAAATTGTCTTCATAGCGCTGCCCGCAACTTCAACAAATGGCTTCCATATATGGTCAACTGATGGAACTTCTCCTGGTACAAATGAAATAGAAGATTTCCTGCCTGGAACTTGCAGCTATTTTTTCATTCTAACATTCCCAGTTCACAATGGACGAGTCTTTTACTGGCTCGATGATGAGATTAGTGGACAAGAACTATGGTGCTCTGATGGTACCAGTAGTGGAACACAAAAGTTTGATATTGCTCCCGGCGCTGCCAGTAGTTTTCCAAACAATGCTCAGGGATTAAATCCTTTGATTTTCTCTGCTAACGATGGAACCAATACAGGTTTCGAACCCTGGGCACTTAATCTTCCCATCCCATTGCCGGTTGGTATGCTCGATCTCAAGGCTCAATTACAAGGGAACCATGCATTACTCAAATGGCAAAGCATGTCTAGCACGGAAAACAATCAGTTTGCTATCCAACGCAGCATTGATGGGCAACACTATGAAGACATCGGTTTTGTACCGGGCACAGCTTCTCGTTCTATCGAAGAAAACCTTCAGTTTTCAGACCCCGAACCTTTGCAGGGACTAAGCTTTTATCGCATCAGGCGGAGTGCAATTTCAGGGACTGTTGACTACAGTAATATCTGCAAATTGTCCCCGGAACAAACGAATCGGCTAAGTGTATTCCCCAACCCGGCTCACGATGTATTGTTTATCAAAATGAACAGAGAAATTAAGGATGGCATCCTGACAATTCGTTCAATGAATGGCCAATTAGTTTCCCAACAAACAGTGGCAGGTACCAATCTGCTGAATGTGCAAATAGCAAACCTTGCTCCTGGCATGTATCAGGCCGATGTTCGCGACACGGATGGCTATTCTGCGCAGTTTGTTTTTGTGAAACAATAACTCGGGGAGTTTATTTCGGGAATCAAAGAGGAGACGCACGTCACATGCAAGTTCCCTTGAACCAGAGGCCAGCCCATTCAATATGACTGGCCTTTGGCATGAGTAGCTACCCATTCTTCGAAAAACTAAAGCCATTTAAAATGAAAAAGGGACAAACCATTCAACATGATTTGTCCCTTTTTGCGGACTGGACGGGACTCGTAAAACAGCGCTAATACGCTGATTTTCAGGAGTTACGTCTTCATAGGTTGAGTAGTTTTTGTTGTTTTTGGTTTAGTGTCTCTTTCTGCATCAAATGTACCTTACAAAGTGATCTGTCGCTCGACAACTTTCTTCACGACAAACAGCTTATCAATGTCCTCAAAGAAGACTGGATAATCTTCAAATTCCCTGTTCCAGGAATGGCAGACAATCATCCTCTTCTTCTCATCAATCTCCGTGATTTGCTTCACGACTGGAGCTTCAAATCGAGTAGAGATAATGTAGAGGTATCGATGGATAGGTAGGTTGTCTGTCCAGTGAATATCCTGAACTTCTTTCGCAAGTAGTTTGTCGCCATCACAGATGGCCCGGTGGGTTCCGTCGTCCATGCTATTCCCGACAGTTTCAATCACCAGATAATTTCCTTTTTCAAATTCACGAGGCACTAGCATACTAGGAAGTTTATCGTTTACGTACTGCTCATCTCCATGTGCAGACAGATAACCGGCTCTTGCCTCCCTAATTAAGACACGGGCTTCCATGAAGTCCTCAAAAGGCACTTGTCGCACAAAGTCTATTTGGCTATTAAGACCTGTCAGCGACCCTCCATCCTTATCCGATTTCTCTATCAGCATTTTTCCTTCGCCAGTTCGCAACCATTGAATATTCACATCAGGGTACACAGCATTAATCTTAATTGCTGTCTCCATTGATATGCCCGTATTCCTCTTCATTGCGCTGGTGATTGTCTTATTTCCAAGTCCCGCGTTCTTTTCCAGCTTATAGGCTGAAGTGTGCTTTGCAGCTAGTAGCTGCTCATATATCCGCTTCGTATCCATTGGCTCCTCAATCATGAAGGGCAGTTGTTTCTTTGGTTAAGGTAATAGCATTCCCCAGTTTCGGGGATTTTGTCCCCTTCCTTGCCCCTCTACATAGACAAAAGTATAGACAATTACCTTGCCAGCAAAGTTATTTATCCACATTTTCAGGGGCTTTGCCCCCTAATTGTTCATTTTGTCCCTACATTTGCCCCATACTTTAATGATTATCAAATGGTGATGAAGACAAAATTGAGGACCCGGCCACGCCAAAGCGAAAAGCTGACATCAGAGGAACATGAGGCGTTCAGGAAGTGGGTCAAAAGTTTCCCAACAAAGCATGACGCGTTCCTCTCTTTTCCCTTCTCCAAAATAACCCTTGATGCGGTTTTGCTAAAGGGTAGCGGCAAACCTGAAACCTGTGCTGCCGTCCGCAGACTCATTGTACCCTTTCTAAACGCAGCATAGCAACAGACGAAAAATGGAACTGACGTACAGACAACAGATAGACTTTCAGATGCTGGTTCAGGAAGTGCAGACGCTGAAGCAGATGGTAACCACACTCACTACTGTCGTGAAGCGAGACAAGATTTTTGATGCATGGCTTAATGAAGAAGATGCGGCCTCGATGCTAGGACTTGCTCCGAGAACGCTTCGCAGGTATTGCCGCGATGGAGCATTGCCTATCAACTTCAGAAATACTAATGGCCGAAACTGGCAATTTAGTCGCAAAGACATCCTGACCTACATGAATAACTCATCCACAATAATGTAGCCTCTATTTTATTCAATCCAAACAAAGGAACAAATGCAACAGAAAATAGCAAACGCCCCCGCCCTTAAAGTCGTTCAATCCTCTTACGACTTTCACAACGAACGATTCTTGTGCCGCTGCCAGTCGCGCCAATTCACAACAAGCCTACATGATGAATACGTACCGCTTGATGAACTGCGAACATTTTGCGCTCAAAAAGACAAAATCGCTGATTTTGTTGATGAAGGGATGACCCTGCAGGAGTGGATGCAGCGAATGAAGCCAACAGGCATCAACGCTGTAATGACTGCCGTTCTAAGTCAGCGGTATTCCATCAGCTAATGAATTTCGGTTTGGCCCTTATAGCCTGTCTAAATACTGACCGATTCTGTCAAGAATTTCCTCAAAGTCAGTTTGACCTTTGTAATAAAGCGCTCCGGTTTCTTCGTAGCGCTTTTTTAGTGCCGCCTTTATTTCCGGGCTCGTGAGCTTGAACGCTTCATTTTCAGATACAGGAATTGCCGCATCTGCGCCTTTGAACCTTTCAGTTTTATGTGCTTTGTAGGCATCTGTTCCAATAAAGTTTTGAACGTCCGCATTGCCAAGTAGACAATACACGTCATAGTATTGGCGCATAAAATTTGGCCTGCCCTCTGCGCCCTCTTGCTCCTTGCGGAATTTATTCGTGATGGTCTGTAGCTTCTCTACCAACGTGTATCCAGGATGGTAGCACGCTATATCAACTGCTCTGTTATCAATCAATTCAATTCCCTGCGTAGCTGCGGCCCTGTCATAGGCCCAGGAGCTAATAGTAACCTTAGTATTTGGCGTAACAGTATCAAACCCCGCTTCCAGCAAAATGCCCTCCTTTACACCTGCTATTGCAGGGAAATGGCTGCTGTAATGAAGCCTTATACCGCCACTTCTGTAATAGGTGGGCTCATCAAAAGCTATATCCCGAGTGGCTGAGGTAATGCCATCAATTTTGATGTCTCCAGCTAACCAATCATAGAACTCTTTACGGGCCGTCGCTACAGCTTGCTTGGTGTTCTTAGGATTCTCGTTGACGCCAAGAATTGCAGGAGGCTTTATGTGAATGTCAATATCCTCTGAGAAACGCTCTATTATTCTAAAGCCTTTGGATAACGAGGTGCCTCCTTTTAGTTCAAACTGATAGCCTGCCTGGCTTAGGCCGTAAAGCACGTGCATTATCCAATAATCCTTTTCAACAAGGCCAGCCAGAATGCCCGTCTCATCTTCAATGATTCGCAGCAGTTCTGGGAAAGCCTGATGATTATGCAGAAAGTCGGCGGCCATTGGAAGCGGTACTTGTAGCATCCTTCAGAACGGGCATCAGAAGCTTCCTGGTTTTGGCGTTCCCGTAATCCCTCACTGATTGGCGGAGCTTTACCGGATTAAAGTCTACGGCTTTGGCAAGCACGTTGCTCAAAATTGCTTCCTTGTCTTCGGCAAGCTCATCCAGATTATTCACTAAATCAACAAGCAGAAACTCAGTTGTAGGCTGAGAAGGAAAGTGTGGCTTTACCTGAAAACGGAAGGTGCGGTTGCCGAGCCTGAAATCTCCGTGACGCTTATGGTTATAGACCACACGGGTATTGTAGAGCTGGGTAGTACCGACGCCAAGGGCATTATATGCATTGGGAGAGGTTAGTAGAAAACGCTCGTCCTTAAGAAAGCTCTTCACAAGTTCTCTTTCGTCAGGCGGTGCCTCTCCGAAAACAGATTTCTTCGGATAATAGTATAGACCGTGGGACAGCTTCTTGAGTATACCCGCAGCTAAAAGTTCATCAAGATGGCGATCAACAGATTTGGACCATTGCGCAAGATCTGCCCTGCGGTAAACGCGGCCACGCACCAAATGCCTTTTAAGGTCCTCTAATCTACTCACGGTTACAGAATTTCAAACCAAAGGTCGGCATTTTCATTGAAAATTCATGCAAAGACCATAAATTGACAGGCGAGAGGCATTAATGATGAATTGAACAATGCTTCACTACATCGTAGTCGATCATAAGTTTAAAAAAACCAAACTAAAAGTGAACAATCTGAACAATTTCATCGAACAGGAATTGGCCATGCGGCGGAGGCATTACGAAGAAGATCCGGCTGCAATGATTGAACACTACAATATTGAGCAGCAGAACATACAGGCATATAATGGGAGGCAACTCTTGGAAATGCTACAGAATGCTGATGATGCTTGCGAGACAGCCAAGGCGAAGAAAGTACTAGTAAGCTTCAAGGACGACGAGCTAATTATAGCTAATAATGGTGAGCCTTTTACTGAAGGTGGGTTCCAATCAATTACCAGAAGTAGCCTCAGTCCAAAGGTTATGCAGCAAAATAAAATTGGTCAGAAAGGTCTCGGCTTTCGTTCTATTTTAAGTTGGGCAGATGAAGTAGCAATTCGCAGTGGAGATACCAAATTGCACTTTTCCAAGACTATCGCAGAGTCATTTCTTAAGGAAATAATTGCAAGCAGGCCATCAATTGCCGAATTTATTTCTAGAACCAGCAAAGCCAAACTTCCTATCGCGGTATTGAGGGTGCCAAGGCTACTGAACGTTGAAATTGAAGAGCGTAAGGATTACGACACGATAATTACTCTGAAATTAAAAAGCGATGTACTCGATGACATTCAAGCTCAAATCGATTCTGTAATAAATAAAGAAACCTTGGTTTTCCTCAATAACATCGATGAGATAGAAATTGATAGTCCGGGCCGAAAAGTTCTATTCAAAAGAACAATTCACAATGGCTCTGTTTCGGTTTCATGCATCGATTACTTAAGTGGGATCAAAGAATCAAAGACCTGGCATGTAAACAGATTAAATGGTGAGTATAAGGGAAAAAATTATGAGCTCGCGATAGCCTGGAACGACAAGCTGGACGACTTTGAGAATGTCCTTTTTAGCAATTTCAAGACCCAAGTAAATTTTCCATTTCCTGCCCTACTTCACGGGACATTTGAACTTACACAAAACCGTAATCAGCTTGAAAACGACGTTGATGGTCACAATAAGTTTCTAACTGAAAAACTTGCCCAACTACTAATAGAGACAGCCATTACCATTACCTCGTCGCGAACCGCCGCAGATTATTCTGCTCTCCGACTATTGAAGATTGATTTTGGGGCAATCGACGTCGTCTTGAAAACCTTCGGCTTTCGAGAAAAATTGGTTGAGAAGATTAAAATAAGTAAGCTATTTCCTACAGTTAATGGCCACTACATTACGCAATTGGATGGACCAGTATTTTATGAATTTCCAGTCGCGAATTACTTAAGAGGTGTTGGTTTCGATGATCTTTTACTTTCAAGTAGCGATAGTTCATTAATAGAGTTCTTAAGAGTTTTCGAGTTATCTCACTATAATTTAGATCACTTCCTAGGTATAATTTCAAATAAAGAGTATGACAGCAATCTGTTAGCAAAGGTCCTTTACCTAATCCTCACTTATAAGCCATACAAAGAGGAGGTTTTTTCGAAGGAATTCAATCCTGCACGTTATCCGGCTTTTTTGATTGACAATGAAGGAAGCCAAATTAATTGGTCTTCAAAAATATTCGTTCAACCTAACGATAGAACAAGTTTCAATCTTCCAAAGTCGCTTCAAGTAAGTTTCTTGGCTCCTCAACTACTTCAGTGTTTACAAGCGGAATTCGAACTTGACACCTCTGAGGCAGTCGTAGAAAAACTTAAGCCTTTTGGCACAAAAAAATACGACTTTATTGAGATTACTGACGTCTTAGTTCAACACTTCAATGAGAAGGCTCAATTAAAGTTGGTTGATGTGAAGGAGCTGCACGCACATCTCTATCGATTGTTCAAGAATGAGCAGAAATTTGGTAAACCACAACCAATTCCAAGTCTAACAAACGCCCAAATAATTACTGCGAAAGGGAATATTAGACGAGCCAGGTCTACATATTTTGCTAGGAGCTACGGGCACGAACTGCCAGAAGCTTTATATCATTATGATAAATCGAAGATTCTAGCAGACAAAGCTCAATTTGGACTAGAAAAGGCCGATCGAGTTACTTTAATCGACTATTTCAAATGGCTGGGAGTTTCAGAACTTCCCCGTTATACTCTGAAGAGAGTTCAGACAACTTTACAGGATAAGTACACGGAATTTTTGTTTCGAAGTTTCAAGTATCCTACTACACGGTGGGGGTGGCAATTTAAAAGCTTCGACGAATTCCGAAACTGGCTGCCAACGAGCTTGTATTTGACTGTAGGAGAATTTGATGATATAGATAAAATTCTATTGAACGCTAAAATTGAGACCATTCTTGCTTGGATCAAGAAGGATAGACAGTTGCGTGAAACACTCGAAGGAGACCGTGAAATACTAAATGGCGCACAGTTGTATTTTTTCAAGAATACTGACCGCACAATCACACGACACGAGATCCGCTCTTTTACCAAGTGGAAATTTTCTACCAGCAAGTTTGTTCCAATTCAGTCTCAATTGGCAAAAGCTCCTCCCCAAAAGTGTTGTTTGTCGAAGACTATCACAGATGATTTTAGCCCGTTTGTTGAACGGCCAAAAATTGCTATGTCGTCTATTGCTGAGAAACTAGAATTATCAGAGGAAATACTTGAAAGCTACTTGGTTCTAGTTGGCGTCCACCGGGAGATTAGCTCATTTTCGGTAGAGATACTCTACGAAATGCTATTGTCACTTCCTACGTCAGATCGAGAGGGCCAAGTGGCAAAGAGTATATATAGGGAAATAGTCAACAATTTTAATGAAAATCGACTAGACATAACCCATCCTGCCTACCGGGGCTTTTTAAAGACCGGCAAGGTCCTTTGCACAAAGGGAGCAGAAGAAGATTACTACCCGATCAACACCGCATTCTACATCAATACCAAATCATTCGGCGCCAACATCCTGAAAAAGTTTCCTTTAATCTGCATTGATCGAAAGCGGGGTAGCCGAAAAGTTGATCGATTGTTTGGCGTTAAACCGCTGGAGAATATCTCTTTCAAGATTATTGGTGATCCCAAAACTCATAAGCTTGCGCACCTATTTTCCGAAGAAATAGATCGTTTTAAGGCGCTGGTTTATGCTCTGCGAGTTGGCCAAGACACCAAGCATGAGATTAGAAATAGACTCAAGCGTCTGAGAATAATTCTGGTTTCAAACCTTAAGGCTGAGTTTATTCACAACGAGAAGTCTGAACGGTTTGACCTCAATCAATATGAGTTCGTCGTAGCAAAGGGGAGGTCAACTTTCTATATTCTGATTCCACAAGAAGTTGACGATTTAGATGAGTTGAAGCAAAATGTCGTTTTCTGCGATTCAGTATCAGAGATCTTTACGACTCTCATCAATACAGAAGAATACAGAGATTTTCTTCACGACCTTTATTCAAGGCGCGAAGTAGACCGAGAAGTAAGATTGCTCAGTTACCTGCAACAGGATAACAACAAAGCAATAATCCATGCAAAGGATCAACTTGACATCATAGATGATGTAAGGCTATCTTTTTGGAATGCTTTTGGAATAGCGACAAATCAATTCTCCAAGTCACAGATTCGAAATGAGCATGAATTGGCATCTTTCCTTAAGAAAAAGCTCAAGCTTTCAACTCAAGATTTAGAGAGAGTTTCTGCCGTTGAGACATTTACTCAGCTGTCTGAAATTTACAATCTAGAGTTCTTGTATCAACTTTTTCGAAAGTACAGTGCCGACTACACGAAGTTCAAACGGCATTTTTCCGGATTGCATTTTGGAGACCTATTCAAGAATACAATTGAAGATCTTAAGCGCGAGTTCAGGGGTGAATATACTTACCGGCTTTACAAGAGATTATTGCCTGGTAACATCCAGGATAAGCGTAAGTATTTTGACGAAATAGACAACTATAACGCAATATCATACGGCTCCGACGATGGATTCACTATTGACTTAAGAGGTTACTTCACAGCTGAGATCAAGCAGCGATTTAGTATCAGCCTGACTGGTAAATCCACATCCTTCTCATACCAGAGTTTGGTAAATGCGTCCGTCACTTCGTTAAGTGTTGAAGGAATAGAAATACCCTTGTCTCTTAGAGATAGAAAAGATATTCAGGCCCTTTTGGTTTTCGGTGAACTCGAAGCAATTAAGAAAGACATAGAAGTCCAAAAAGCGAAGGCTCCAAGTAAACCAACAAACACCATTCGAGTGCGGGGGGCGGAAATGGACTTTGAAAACTATGAGGCTTTAGTAGGAAAGGTGTTGCAGGGACTGGATTTTGGCAAGCTAAAGTTGAAAATCAGTAAAACATTGCCAGTCGAAGCCGGAACTAAGAAGAATGGTGGGAGTGGGGGCAAGGGCAACGTAAGAAATGTAAAGTTCAATTCTGGCAATGAAGAGACCATTGGTTTTGTTTCTGAATTGCTTGCTTATCACAAGCTGTGTGAACAATACGGCGCAGATAAGATCTTCTGGGTATCCGAAAATGCGTCAAGAGCTTATCCAAATCAATTTATGGTCGGTGAAGCAGGATACGGGTACGATTTGGAATTAACGGACGAAAAAGGAAGAACTCGATTCATTGAAATCAAAGGCGTTGCGAGCGTCCATGACGGTATTAGGATGTCCAAGAAGGAAATCAAGATAGCCCTAGATTTTCCCGACAGATATGATCTTTTGATTGTTGAAAATCCCCTAAGCAATACGATTGCATTCCGCTACATAAAAAGTCCTTTCAAGTTTAGGACAGGAGAAACACTTTTGTCGAATACAAAAATGAAAGTCCATAACGACAATTATATAATCCAGTTCAAATGGGATGAGTAACCAAATAAATCTAGCATCGCTCTCCCCAAAACTTACATAATGCCGTTGAAACGACACCCAAATAAGATAATTGAACGAGAAGGCGTTAATTACATAAGATCGTTAGTCGAAAGCGCTAACTGCATTGTTACTGAAATTGATACGCGGGACGACCTTGGTATAGACTGTTACATTGACTTCACAATTAATGATTTTGCAACTGGATTTACTATAAGTGCACAAATCAAGAGTGGAAAAAGTTTTAAAGACTCACGAGGTTACAAGATTGTTGCAGGACGAGATCATTTAGATCGCTGGGCCAACCATACTCTCCAGGTGGCCGGTTTGGTCTATGATCCTGATAAGAAGTGTGCCTTCTGGATTAGTATTTCAGATTACCTACGAGATCATCCCGAGGCAGTTACAAAGGCTAGCCATACTATAAGGCTGAGTAACACCAACGTCCTAAACGAACACACTTTCGAATCATTCAGGACGTATTTCATCAATCGTATAACTGACTACAAGACTTTTGAGAATTTTGGCCGAAGCCTAAATGAATTTTCAGATTTTGCCAACCCAGAACGATGCTATAATGGTTTAAAATCCCTCTTTTCAAATCACAGAGACAAGGAAGCTGCATGGACCTATATCATTACGTCCTTTGAGCACATCCAGGCGATCGGAATAAAAGGCAATATCTTAGGAATGTTAAGCAACTTCCTTGACAATGGCAATATTTTCTGGAACTCCCAAAGCCAAGAATATGCCCACTATCAAATGTCTTCTATCCGCACGCATGTTGCGAACACAATTAAGAAACACTTTTCACCAGGTAGCGTAGAACAGGCAATTTCATTCTTAAAAGATGGCATTACTCGGCATGCTTTTCCCTACCTTGTTTTTCTTGTTTTGAATCAAGTTGAAGGTATTGATGAGATCATTCACAAACTTGCCTCGAACGAGTCGCGTTCTATAGAGGAGAGACAACACCTCTATTGGTTATATGCCCACTTTGCGCAACATCGCTCAAAGGAATTTGCAATAGCCCGCATCCGTGATTTTGTTTCCAAAAATCCTGATGATGATGGGATATTGCGAGGCACCATTGAAACGATTGAAAGGGAAGGCTACATCCAAACGGGATAAGTTGCTATTGCGAAATTTGATTCTACTTCTTTGTAAAAATGCAGTTTGCAATAGATGCGGACGGTAAAAGAGTCCAACCGACTTCAGGTGCCAGAGCACTTTGCGAAATATGCGGAGGTACAATGATCGCGGCTTGCGGCGAAGTCTATATTGACCATTGGCGTCACGACGGATTTAATCCGCATTGCGATACCTGGTATGAAAGCGAAACCTGGTGGCATCGGCAATGGAAAGAACATTTTCCGAAAGAGTGGCGTGAAGTTGTGATAGAGAAATGGGGACAGAAGCATCGAGCGGACGTTCAAGTCCCCAGTGGCTTAGTAATAGAGTTTCAAAATTCAGCGATTTCTCAGAGCATAATTAGAACGAGGGAACATTTTTATGGCGAAATGATCTGGGTGATAAATGCTAAGGATATCGATAGCCATTTTAAGCTCCGAAGTATTGTAAACAGGGATGTAAGAGACATTCAATTGAGCCATGATTTTGCGATAAAAAAGATTAGCGAAGAACTAAAGAAAAAGGTTGCTGAGATTGAAGCGAGTGTCATTAATGCAAGGCGTGCTTACGAACAGGAAGAACGTAAATTGGTTAGTCGAAAAAAGGACGCTGAGTACCTCACAGAAAAAATCCGAAAGGCATCGGAAGATGTGCGGGACTTTTTATCGCACTGGAAAAGCGACAAATACTATTTTGACCTTTTTTCAAAGTCTTACACCAAAATTTCAAAACATAAGGAACACTACATTTCCTTAATCAAAGCTCATCTGCAACTACAAAATGACATTGCTCAGGCGAATGAACGATTGGGCTCAATTGAAGCGCATGAAGCCATCAGCATAGAAGGAAAGAAAATGCGAATCGTGCCGTATGGAGCGATTACAAAAGAAAACTTTGACCGAGCGAGAGCTATAGTTAAGGAAACATACCGCACGTTTTTCCCGGAGGTAAAAACGTTTAAGTCATTTGATGAAGTTCTTGTTTATAAGCACAGACAGGATAAATATGTCTTCGTAATTGACCCGGAGCGTACAATAATTCTGATTACTCAGAAACTTGCCGAGGGTCGAGACAAGCTTGGCAAGTTAGCTGCCGAAATTGCTGAGACGGAGTTATTAATTGAATCGGACTACCGGGAAAGTTTAGGTGATGAGCTCTTGTCTGTTCAAGGCGATATCGCTTACAGTGAAGTAGCACTAGAAGATTTAGCCGGCGATGTTGCGATAGCTGAGTATGACACGCCTAATTTGATTGCTGAGCAACAAAAAATAGCTGCACAATTAATTAAGAAAGAAGAAAGAGTATTTGCCAATAAAAGGTTTGGTGCTATGCGTGAAGGCAAAGGCCTGTACACTTTTGATTGGAAATATGAAAGAAAAAGTTGGCAAGCAGCAGAAGCAACCTTGTATTTTGATGTTGGAAAAGATTTTTTATGGGAAAGAGTAAGGGATGGGTTATTCAGAAAGTTGCCTATTAATGAATTTGTATCTACTCACCTTGGCCCTCTATAGGTTGTTTTGAGTAGATTCTAAAACGTCTTTTTCATCCAAAAGCGTTTCCAAGTCAGTCTTCCATTTCCTAAAGCCATTAGCAAGGTCTGAGTAGTCATGATAAATGCGGTTGAAGTCTTCGGCTTTTGTAGTAATATATTGCTGCTTACCCTTCGCTTTCATGCCTCCAATTATTGCTGATGTATCGCTAAGTGCTGCTTTCAAAGCGGCCTTGTCCTTAGCAACGCGCCAGATATAGGTTGCCTCTTGGGTGTGCAAAGTTTCCCAGACAATATAATACTTCGAAGTCCCCTCTATTAGGAAAACAAATGAAAATGGCCTGATGGAGAATCGTAGCTTCATCGTTGTGTGCAAATGCCTACTTGATAGAAAACGTAGGTGATGGTAATGCTTGCTATCTGTAATTCCGATTAAATCTTCAACCACCTTTCTATCGTCATCGTAGAATGCGTCAGACTTGATCTTTCCTTCTGTAAGCCCTTTAAACAGCTCGTCCAATGTAAATAATGGCTGGTCAGATGTGGTTAAAACAGTTGGTCGGGTGAAGTCTTTCACAAACTCAAGCCGTAGACCTTCCAGCATAGAGTCATTAATCTTTGCTATTTCAGGTGAAACTGCATTCACTGAAACTATCTGTCCGTCCAGAAGTTCTATTGTTGCCGTGACTGAAATCTTCTTTGTTTGAAGTACGTTCCCGATATAATTCTTAACCGCGTCGTACTCTTCCCGCACATGTGCATTTTCGATTTGGAATTCTAATTCTCTAGCTAATTCCGGAACGCGCTTAGTAGCTGTTACAAAGCCTTCTCTGAAAACGACATTTTTAATTGGTTCTGTAAATGGGAAAACAATAGTGCGAGGTACCGGTTCCTTGATGGTAGGAAGGATTACGGCAGGCCTGTGGAATTTTACCGTTGAGTCTGGCGCTTTCGCTGTTGAGTCCTTTTGGCTTGAATTCCCGGTTGCACTATTTGAGCTTGATTTGAAAATGATATTGCCATTTGTGCTTTGCAGCAACCCTGATGTGCTTATCGTGCTGAAGGAAATTGATTCAATCTGAATTTTCTGGAAGATTTCCTTCTGCCTGTTGCTGAAAGTGGCATCGTTCCAGCCATAGGATAGAATCAGGGCCGTAATCCGTTTCTCTGCTTCTATATGCTTCAAAATCCGAAACTTCCAAATCACTGGGGCTTTGAAGCGTTCTATGTAATCGGGAAGACCAATTTTGGAAAGCGGAAGGTGCATTTCATGGGTTAGGAAGGCTTGGTTTCCATCCAAAATGACAATCAATTCCTCATCTGTCATCATCAGGGCAAATGGTTTAAAATTTATCTAAGTTCAGTTATTGCGCTCATAAAATAATTCGCGGTAACCTGCTAATAATCATATGGTTGAAGCGCCTCAATAAAGTATCGAAATGACGCCTTGAATTAGTCATTTGGGAGATTATCTTTGAGAGCTTATGCCGTAATATAACAAATAACGGCGATTCAACGGATTCACTGGCAATGGCAAAAATCAAAAACCCGACTGAACTACCGATTCTCGGTACTTTAGAAAAGGAAGAATTAATCAAACTAGTAGAAGAACTGCAAGAGGAGAAGCTTCTGCGTGAGGCATTTGGACATATTTCAGAAACAGGTTCAAACGATGCTGCACTCATGTGGCGTGGGCGCAATCGTTTTCTGGCTGAACAGGTACAGCCTGTAGTTATTAGTCCTGTCAAGGAGAAAAGTTATCCAAAGCGCAACGGCGGTGAGCACCGCATTATAGATGGCGACAACCTTGCGGTAATGCGTTCATTACTTACTGAGTTTCGTGGAGGGCCAAAGACAGGTTTTGATGTTATCTATATGGACCCACCGTACAATACGGGTACAGACACTTTTGCATACAACGACAACTACAATCTCTCAAAAGCTGAGCTTGACCAGTTAAAGAAAAAGGTGCGTTATGTTGAGAAGGGTGTATCGCTGGATGACCCCTCAAAGCATACCAAATGGATAAACCACATCGCACCCCGCTTATGGGCTGCACGAAAGCTGATGAAGCATACAGGGGTTATCATCGTAAGCATTGACGAGCATGAACTGCCACGCTTATGGATGCTAATGGAGGAAATGTTTGGCGAGAAGAACAGGTTGGCTACTCTCATTTGGGAGCGATCTCGTAAAAATGACGCTAGCTATTTCTCTGAGGGCCATGAATATTTATTGGTATGGGCGCGGGATGAACGTGCCTTGAACGAGAAAATGAAAGTGATGGCAACGCTTAAAGAGTGGGAGCGCGCCAAAGGCAAATGGCGGAAACGAAAAGATGGCGCGGATGAGATACTAATGGCTTATGCGGAAGCAAAGCTTGCGCACAACAGTGATGTATCCAAGATTCAACTCGCCATGAACGAATGGTTTAAGGCACTACCTCAAGACCATCCCGCGCGGAAGAATCGTTATAAAAAAATTGATGAAGAAGGGATGTTTAATGATGATGGTGACTTGAATTGGCCTGGTGGTGGCGGACCGAGGTATGATGTAATTCATCCAGTAACTAAAAAGCCCTGTAAAGTTCCGGCATCAGGATGGAGATTTCCAGACCCAGCCGACATGGAAGCACTAATTAAAGCGGGAAAAATTGCATTCAAAAAGACACATGCTGGTGTACCACGTTTAAAGAAATACTTGCACGAGAGTGACCTGGAAGTTGCTACATCTGTCTTCAAAATTGTCGGGCAACGTGCGGTTGACACTGTAGAGAAATTGTTAGGTAAAAACGTATTTGACTCGCCCAAAGACCATGAGATGCTCGCTGAACTTTTTAACCTTGTAACATGGAGAGATAAAGAAGCAAGGATTTTTGATCCGTATGGGGGAAGCGGTACGACCGGCCATGCTGTCCTTGCGATGAACGCTGAGGACGGTGGTAATCGCCGATTCATTTTGGTAGAAAGCGGTGATCCACGTAACAAGAAAATACCAAAGAAAGACTACACCGACCGCCTGACCGCAGAGCGAATCCGCCGGGTAATTACAGGTAAGTGGGCGGATGGGAAAGCGCATCCAAAATTGCCGGGTAGTTTTACTTTCTACACGGCTCACAAAGCCATTGATAAGGCCATGCTTATGGCCTCAGACCGGGAAAATCTTGCTGACATCATCTTGCAGATTGTAGAGGAAGATTCTAATCGGCAGGATTGCCGCTTTGAGGGCTACGAATACCTGATTGGCAAGACGCGGCTTGGTTACGGCATTGCGCTGGTATGGGAGCAGGGCCGAATGCGAGGGCATCAGCCCCTAACGCGCGATATACGCAGCAAGATTATGGCAGAGGCAGAGCAGGCAGGCGTTACGAAGCCTGTCTACATCTACGCCGTTGCCAATACATCGCCACAAAATGATAAGCTCTACCGCTTTCAGCAGATACCAGATTCCCTGCTAGCGCGCCTTAATCTCTTAGAAGAAGAAGAAAATAACGATTAGACTGTGCAACTGACTCGCGATAACCTTAAAGACTTTCAGCTTAAAGCATCAGGCGCATTGGCGCAGATGCTGCAAACATATCCTGCGCCGCCTTATAGCCAGCGTTGGAATCCCGATACCGGTGAGCTGCTGCCGTTCCTTTGTCGCCTTAAAGCAATTACTGGATCAGGAAAAACGCCAATGCTGGCGCTTACAGCCTCCACGCTAGGCGATGCCATTGTGTTATGGACAACTAATCGCGGAGCAGTTATCTCTCAGACACGCACTAAGCTTAGCGCAGGCGGAGACTATGCTCCTCTATTGCCGGAAGATGCCGAAATCAGAATCCTATCTACACTGACGGATGCCGACTGGGCTGATACCATCATAGCGCGTACAGGCCTCACTGTTCTCTTAGGCACAGTAGCCCTATTCAACCGAGATGATAATAGCAAAGAGGGCTTGAACATTCACAAAGACAGAAATGGCACCTCCTATTGGGAGATGCTTGCCGGCAAAGGCCCAGATGTTCGGCAACGCGACTTATACATTGTGTATGATGAAGCACACGGCACTACTAATGCTCAATTTGCACGCCTTACAGAATTAAATCCCAGAGCCTTTATACTGGCGTCAGCATCACCTCTAAATGATGACTTATCGCTGCTCCTTCCTGGCAAGACTGCAGACGAAAAGATGGCTGCACTGGAGTTACAAACAGTCAAGGTGGATACGAAGGAGGTAGTTCAGGAAGGCTTGCTAAAAACGCGCCTATATCTGGTGGATTGCAACACAACACGCAGTTATGCTGTTCGTGAGGCAAATGATAAATGGCTACAACTGCGTAAAAAGCTATCTAAAGTTGCCCCTAAAGAGACGCCTATCTGGTGTGGCGTGGTAAACAGTACATTGGCTGGTTTAGAAGTTTGGGAAGTCCTAACGCAAGAATTAGGCGTTGATCCAACGCGTATCGCGGTTCATCTTTCAGGTGTAGAAAAGGCCGTCCGTGATGGTGCCAATCAAAACGTGAATTGGGATGTACTTGTAGATACGCTAAAGGCAGGCAAGACACCCGAGCAACTGCGGGACAAAGGATATACCCATATAATCTGGAACCTTTCATTGCGCGAAGGCTGGGATGAGCCTTGGGCATACGTTGCCTACCTTGACGGTTCGGGAAAGTCTTTGACCGACATCTCACAGAAGATAGGGCGCTTTCTACGACAGCCTAATGCAGCGCCCTTTGCTGATGGAGATCTCAACTCAGCATACTTCTACTTCAATGTACCTGATGAAGACTTTGCCCGGCTGGTAAACGAAACACAGAGTGAGATGGAGCAGGACGGACATGAGGTGATTATTGTGAGCAGCGCAGCTGCCCGCCCAAAAACGTCACGCGAAGTGCCGGTAAAGAAGGAGGTGACTATCCCGATGGTAAATGAATCCTTTGGTGAAGATGTTGATCGACTGGACAAAATCTTGATCAATGCTGTGCCTGCATTTGCCGATGAGGCCCTTAAAGCGCCTGGAAAAATCAAGACGAGGGTATTGGATATGCGTCGTAACCGGGAGGATGGGAGATTACAGAAAGAAGAGAGCAGGCCGGAGAATGCTGATGTGCGCATCTGGCGTTATCTGCAAGACCGCCTCGCAGCGATAGATGGGCGCATAGCGCAGAAAAATAACTGGCGGTTTTCGCCTTGGGTAAAGGAAAATCCCAAGCTGAAAAAGAAGATGCAGTTCGGTTCTGAGGCTATGACACAAATTAGCGACCGCCTTACCACCATTCAGGAAAAGCTGAACAATGAGTTTCGCTTGGAATACGAGGCCGATGAGGAATATACGGTTCCGCCTTTCACGCTTGTATCACCGGACTACATGGCTGATGACCTTACTCGGCG
Source organism: Bacteroidota bacterium (assembly GCA_018267625.1). Taxonomy (GTDB): domain Bacteria; phylum Bacteroidota; class Bacteroidia; order Chitinophagales; family Chitinophagaceae; genus UBA1952. Next base: position 13,613 of record JAFDYC010000047.1, on the reverse strand, counting down.
GGAACGCTACCGTGTTCGCAAGTATAAGCATGCGCTACACAAGGAGTACAACGGCTTGAATGGTTTTGAAGTTGCGGTGGCTGACGCCTTGGACACGCTTGGCCTTGATTGGTGCCGCAATCCATCACGCACCGGTTATGGCATACCTATACCAGAGATAGGCGCGGGCACCAGCACCTTTTACCCTGATTTTCTGCTTTGGACGCGTAAGTGTATCTGGGCTATAGACCCAAAAGGGGCGCACTTGCTAAAGGATGCTGTTCGCACCAAATTACTTGGCGTATCGGACGTAGAAGATATGCCGCAGCGTATACGTGTGGCATTCATCGTAGCTGGTGAATATGAGATTAGTCAGGACCGTCCGCAGAAGGTATCCTCAACTGGCTTCACGGTAATTCTCAAGGAGAATGTTGGTATGAGGGCAAGGCACTATGACGGTCTCGATAAACTGGTGGCCAGTCTAAAGTGAGGTCGTACAATCCAATGTAATTGTCCGTCATGCCATTGACTTGAATTCAAAATCACCTGATTTGCTTCTACTACAAATTCTTCATAAAACGTCTGATTCACTGAATTTTGCTACTTCCGCGAATGCAGAAACATCTATTCCGAAATGGCTTGATAACAATCTTGTCTCTGCGCTGATAGGCGCACTTGCATCATTTGTTGTTTTCTACTTTACGCTGCGCCACGAAAGAAAGAGAGAGAGAAATGAACAGGTTGAACTGCAAAAGAAGAAGCTGAATTATCTATCTGCACTAATTAGCGGAATCATTGCTTACGGCAACAGCCAGAATAAAAATATTGCTGATATGATTCAGAAGATTTCTGAATCCCCTTTTGATTTTCCTTTAATGACTTTTGCGCCAAAGGCGGATTTGGAAAGGGCTGCAAATGGTATCAATCAAGAAGATTACTTCCATGCGTACCTTACCAATTACGGAAGTAAGTTGGAGAGTGTGAAGGACTTTAAGAACATCTTTTCTGCTATTGACTATCTACATCTTCAATATGACCAGCTTCTGGAGATGATAAAAATTTCTGCCAGCCATGACAATGAAAGAAAATTAAACTTCAAGAAGTTGCTGAATGATGCTTCCGAATTAGCTGCAACTCATTCAGTTCAACTTGAAATGTCCGGCCGAACAGATTTCATTCAGTTTTTGCACACTCATTGGGAAACCTTTATCAGTAAAAGGACAGAGGAGAGCGATATACGTTTTGCCTTCGAAAACTTTGTAGAGCCGGTGAAGATGGGTATAGCTACAAAGTTTGCTGATATCCCTGTTGCGGTAGCAATTGCAAACCTCTTGCAGAAAGCTTCGCTGATCTATTCCGACATACCAAAACAGCTACTTGCAATACAAGAGGATTATCAAGCCATACATAAATCAATAGACAAAGCAGTTAAAGGGTTGGAGGAGAAATCTAAATCACTACTAAATGACTTTTTAGGTTTTGCGGCAAAACAAGAATAGTTGCTTATGATGGGTAAGTCAAATGCGAAAGTCCTGAACCCTATCTGCTGCTATTGCGGGAAAGCAGTAGCCACGACCAAAGATCATATACCACCCAAAGCAATTTTCAATAAGCCTAGACCAAGCGATCTAATCACAGTACCTGCCTGTCGGGATTGTAACAATGGTGCTTCTACTCACGATGAGTTGTTTATGGCTTTTCTCGGAATGCACGTAGCTGGGCAGCGTGGAGAGGCAGAGCGGCTGTTTAAGGAAGGAACCTTAAAGACAGTTAAGCGAAACAAGCGGCTCTATCAAATGGTGGCAAAGACAATAAAGCCTGTGAATGTGATTACACCAGGCGGCATATTTACAGGTAAGGGGTATGCCGTGCCCTGGGATAGTGATGCACACGATGCTGTGATCGAGCGTATAGTAAGGGGGCTGTTCTTCTATCATTACAGCACTATCCTGGCAGACAAAGCCGACATATCAGTACAGTGGTTTAATGGCTTGCCAGACATTGACCTTACTAAGCTTTATACTAACAGTGTAGCGGGCGGTGCATTCGTGTATGCTTACAATAAGGCGCTTGATACAGACTTTGACTCTATCTGGCTTTTTCAATTCTACAACGGGCATTGGGCGGGTGGACACACATTAGGGCGAGATTCCGTCTTGGAAACTAATCCCTAGCGAAAAGAATGGTGCTATGATGTGCCAAAAAGTTCTATTAGGTTGTTGAACCCTGTGATTGAGATTTTGTAACCGTCTCCATCCTGAAAGTCGTCAACAGTCAACCAATACGACATCTTATCGTTTGGGTTGCTACTGTCCTGAAGGCTATGCTTCTCATTAAAACACCAGTTGCGACCAGTCCAAAAATCTGCTGCTTCAATTCTATCTCGCTCATGGAGCGCTAGGTCTTCAGTGCCTGACCAGTCTGCACCATAAAGCTGAATGAGCTTTTCGGCTATCCTAATTTTGTCTTGGAATTCAATAGGCCTTGAAGCGTATAGTGTCAGATTGGTACTTTCACCGGCCGCATAATATTCTAAGTCACCAAACTGACGAATGCGAACCCTATCAAAAGCGCCGAGAATTGGCTTTGCAGCCGAATAAACAAAGTCAGTAAACTTGACAGTACCATTTTCAAATTCCTTGTCAGCACTGATGGGCTGGCCGGCAAGAACCCCATCTAGATCCCACTGAATTGATTCCAAAATGGTTCGCCTCCTGATTGCCGTGTCTTTTGCTTTCGGCTTTCTAATGGTTATCATCAGCGAAAATTGCCGTGCTGGGTCCTTTCTATATTGCAACAGCGCGGTAATGTCATCGTGTACCCAAACAGTGTGAATGTCGTGTTCAACAGCAGCTTCTAGACCCTGTGCTATTAACGCCACCTTCCCCGGGTCGTTGAATGGAAGGGCTATCGAATTATCATAGATTCCGGAGCCAAATTCCTTGGAAAGAGCCGCAGCAGTCTCTAAAACTTTCTTTGCGTCCCTTGTGGCGGTATAGAACACCCATTTGACATCGCCATTATCGTGGTGCTTTATCAAGCAGCCTTCAAACATGTCAAAGTAAACGGAGCCTAACCCTATTTGTACTCGGTTTACTTCAGAAAGCACATCATCGGTGTTCGACATTAGCTCTTCAAAAGTGGCATCCCTAAAATTATTTTCAGAAGTCTTGAGCAGGTCAAAGAAGTCCCGCTGGCCAGCTTTTACCTGAGCCAAGAAGTCAGAGAAGGGGACTGATTTACGCGAATTAAATAGTGATCCGAACATGGTAGTCTAAGGTACTAGCATGCCAATAAATTAGCACACCCAAATCAATCGGGATTTGCTCCCATGAATATCAGAATTTGCTGTATGCCAGCTTAAACATTAAAGAAGGACCCTTTCAGAAATACTTCGGATAGTATTCCGAAGTTCTGATAGTATGCCCCAATTTCTTTAGATTACAACTCCTGCAGATTAGTTGAAAATTTGTAACATCATTTGAGCCGCCAAGGTTTAATGGTACGATATGGTCTATCGCATCGTGATAGTCAGTCTTTAGAAGCCCTGACAAATCTGTTAGACACACTGCACAACAACCTCTGTCTCTTAAAAATACAGCTCGTTGTACCCATTCAGGGAAATAGGTGCAGCGCTTAATCTTACCGTCCATCTCAAGTAAAGTCGGATGGTCGCGTACAAGTAACGGTTTTATTGTTTCAGCAATTAAGCTATTAAATCGTAAGCAAAACATTCTATCGCTGAACAATAGCTGAAACGTCTCATCTGCGACCTTGGATGATACCTGGCTGTAGATTAGTTTTTCTAAGTAGCTAACATATGGATATTCAATTTCATCATCTTCATAACCCTCAGCTTTTGAAAATTCAGCTTGGGTACTAAAAAGCACTTTGTAATCTAATAGAAGTTGATGCCACTCGTTAATGACCTCTGAATGTCCCATCTTGTCGCCGAAATATTCTACCCCTTCGTTGTATTTAGCTTCTATAAAATCATGTAGAATAGTTTGTTTTTGAGGCGCTAAGAGTTGCCTTTCTAGATTAGGGTCCAATGCGAAGAAATCCAAAAGGTATTCCTCGGGAGCATTCTCAAAAACCAATTGTCGAAGGTCGCCTGCAAGATGGTAGGTTGAATTGAACTTGAACTCTGAATATCTGTCCATAAGATTCGGAAACTGGAGCGTTTAAAAAATGAACGTAATAAATTATTGATAAATTGACAGACAGATACCGCAGTATAAGGCGTGACAAGTTGTGGTTTAATCGTCCTTATCAAAGGTCATAATTGGAAAGTTTATTAGCTCTTCTAAAAGCTCCGAGCTTCTCTGCCCATAGTCCACATACAGTCAGGAGGTCAAAACAAAGTAGTCTTAGCGACACAGGCGTAAAAAATGAGTTCTCCCGGCCTAAGTCCGTATTGATGAAATCCAGAATATTCCCGTGACAGATGTTGTTTCTGTGCCTGACAACCTCTACAGGAACAATATTTGGCTTTTGGGTTTGCAACTTTTCCAAGAAGTCAGTTTCATTTGGAAAGGCAAGAGCTTCAACCGGCACGCCAAAGCCCCTGGCATCTGCAATCAGATTGTTGCTTAAGACTTTATACGGTGTCAACTCTACAAATTCGCTTCTCGGATTTTGAATCTGTGAAATGGTTATTCTCAAACTCGCTTCAATGCCATTTAGTAATGACGACACAGCAGGTACATAAAATTCATTGAACATGCAGTCCACACCTTGGACGAAAAACCAGTGAAACTCTGCTGCGGAAAATCGTTCAAAGAAAAAATTCCGCATAGGTGACCAATCGCCATTTAGTTCAAAGTGCGAAGCAATGTGTTCAGAAGGGTTTTGTTCAAAAATTTCCTTTTGCGGTTGAATTGTTAGGAAGGCATTCCAGACTTCCGCCCATTTATCCGTTCTCGGAATCTGGTTAAAATTCATTTTTGCCATTATTTTGAGAAAGCGTGTCGTTTGTAACAACGATTCCTATTCAATTTAGAATGATAAGGCGTGAAGTTTGCAAATAGGTTCCCGATTATTCTCGTGAATGCAGTCTTTTGAAAAAAATCTTCACGTCTATTCGCAAGACGGCAACTTTCGGCAAGAATATTCTTGGAATGGCAAGTTTTGGGAATATTCTTCGCGATTATTCCTTCTTTGAGGATTAGAAAGGGACTAGGAAACAATTATTGTGCAAAAAGTGGCAGCATCTGACATCGTCTGCCAGTGCCTCTGACGACTCTTTTTTGGACGGCAGAATGCAAATATTTTGCACGCCTTCAAAGAAATCGTGTTCATGAGGCAGTCACACAATCCCCATCTTTCTACGTTCATTATTCGCACTTACCACCTGCGCGAGCTAGCGCTTTTATACTTCCCGACCAGTACACCAGATAGCGCATCTCAAGCCTTCCGGCGGATGATACGTGCTTATCGAGGACTTCCTGAGCAACTACAGGAAAAAGGCTTTACACCTGGCAGTCGGGTTATGACACCAGCAGTGGTGGAGACCATTGTTAAGCATCTTGGCGAGCCGTAATTTTCTCTCATTGGTGCTCAAAAATTTAGCTCCTTTACGTTCATTCGCATTCAATCGCATTAATTCCCAGCCGCCCAAGTTCATTCGCATTCAGACGCCCTTTTTGTGAGTCCATCTTGCACTCACAAATGGCACACAATCCTCTAAACGCTTACCTCCTCTCCGAGCATTCCAACACAATGGTCTGCACTTCCGCCGGAGTTATCGGAGGCATCACAAAAGCAGTTGTCACTCCGCACCTGCTGAACATCACCTTTAATGGCGGCTTTACTGTTGTTACCTATGCCGCGCTCTCTTCCATTGCCGCTTACTTAGCAAAGGAAACGATAAGCTGGCTCCATAAAAAGGCTAAGCTCTGCTTCGCCAAGTGGAAAGCAAGGGAGGTAGTACGATGAACAAGCTCCTCACTATCGGTATCCTGGCCGGAGGTGGGCTGCTTGCCTACAGAGCCTTTCAACTTAATGCCCTCGCCGGAAACATCACTACCCGAATCACAGGTGTAAGGGTGCATCAACTCAGCCTGAGCGGTCTCACGATTGCAGTTGGCGTAGCCATCAACAACCCGACCAAGAGCACAGTTACGATCTCCAAGCCGGTTGTCGTTCTTACGTCCAACAGCAAGTACATCGGAGAATCGGATGCAGAAGGCCAAGTGTTCAAAGTAGCGGCGCAGAAGGTTTCGTCTATCGGGGACATCCTGATAAAGATTCCCCTCACCAGCGCGATGACCATCTTCAAGGGCATCAACCTCACCGGCCTATTCGCTGCCTTCCAAGGACAATCCCTACAGACCGCAGCGCAAGCGGCAATGAGCCAGATCAAGGTGCCGGTAGAAGCCCAGATTTCCTTCTACGCTGACTCCTTGTTCGTCAAGCTGCCCCCAACCCGCGTACTCTAAGAAAAGCCACCCCCTATAACCCCAAATCAACCCTTAAACCCCCAAACCGCCATGCGCATTCAATACCGACCTGACGACCGCGAGATTTCCGCAGGCCAGCGCGTGCTGCATACCGACGGGGCCAAGTACAACCAATACTTTAAACCACCTCGCAAAGAGGACAAGATCGTCTTTGAAGACGGTGAAGTTGACGACACCCTTAAGCTCATGGAGCGCGTCATCCACACCTACTTAGACGACACTGCACAAATTGCCCAGCTCCTTCAACGCGCCGTAGGGTCAGAAGCCACTATCCGAGCAATCTGGGATTTTTTGTACTACAACATCCAATACAAGCTGGACAAGCAAGGATTGGAACAATTGCGCAGGCCGGCAAGAAGCTGGGCCGAACGATTCACAGGGATTGACTGCGACTGTTTTTCAATTTTCGCCTCCTCCATCCTTGTCAACCTCCAGATACCGCATTACCTGCGCGTTACCCGGTACAGTCAGCCAACCTGGCAGCACGTTTACGTGGTTGTACCGAAGGACGGAAAGAGCCTAAGCAATGGCTATTGGACAATAGACGCTGTGCTTGCCCGTGCCGACTATGAAAAACCCTATACCGCAAAAAAAGACTACAAAATGAGCCTTTCAGGAATCAACATCGCTGTACTCTCCGGTCCCGATAGCGGGCAAAGCAATCTGACTGCAATGGATGTGCTGATGGGCTTTGACGAGGCAACAACTTACGCCATCGGTAGCGCTGCGGACAATGCTAATAGCTCCCACTACGAAAATGAACTCTACAAGTTTCTTATCGCCACCCGGCAAACAATCGAGGCAGCACCGGAAGCATACATCCAGGCTACCGGCGGCAACCCCTCCGATACCATCCGAATGCTTGACTACGCTATCCAATACTGGTACACAGACAAGCGGGACGAAGCCCTCGGATACCTTGAAAAGAACGAGGAAACCCTCAATACGCTTGCAGGCTTTGGCGCTTTCAATGCTGTGCAGATTACCGGAACTAATGAGGCAGAGCTATACGGTGATGATGATGCTCACGAAGTAGTGCTTTCTGGTCTTGGCCGTGCAAAGGGAAAGAAGAAGCCTTCAAAGTTTTTCTCCGGCATCAAAAAGGCAGTCAAGAAAATCAATATCGGCAAGGCACTTGTCCGCTTTAATCCGGCAACTATCGCCATCCGAAACGGCTTCCTGCTTGCGCTAAAGCTGAACATCGGCAAGATGAGCGAAAAAATGAAGTGGGCATATGCTACACCGCAACAGATTGCAGCCAAGCGCGTACCAGCTTCAAGAGTTGCCGCAGCTAAGAGAGCAGTTGAGCAGGTAGAAAAGAAGTTCACCAAGCTCGGCGGAAAGGCAGAGAATATGCGCAAGGCAATTCTCGGTGCCAAGAAGGGCAAGCTTGATGGACTTGGACAATTAGGCGTAGCGCCACTTGCTGCCGGTCTTGCCGCCGCACTTCCCTTTATCAAAATGGTACTGGACATCCTAAAGAAGTCAGGTCTTACGAAGCAGGGTGAAAGCACAGAGTTGACTCCAGACGGAGCAGCGCCGACTGAGGCCGGTGTTCAGCCATACCAGCAAGGTGCAGATGAAGCTGCTGATTATACAGCAGAAGCAATGCCCGCAGAATACACTCCAACTGAAGAAGTGCCATCAGAAGCAAGTGGAACAGGCGTAGACGGACTTGGTTCCATCTTCGGCAGCGTAGGTGACTTCTTCCGTGGCAATCCCGGTTTTGCATTGGCACTTACTGCTGGTGGAGCTTACCTGATCTACAAAGCAACTGAAGGCGGCGAGCATAAGTCGCCTGCTCCTGGACTCGGAAGCCTGCACCGGCATCACCGTGCACCCCCGAAAAGAAAAGCCGGGAAGAAGGGAAACCACAAGATTCAGGTCTACCGCCTTCACTAACAGTTCAGCCCCTAATTAAACCCAAATCAAAAAACCCTCATGTCAAAATCAAAAACTAAAGCCCTTTCCAAAAAGGCCATGACCGATGAGCTGATGATGGTGGCCAAAGTCGCAGGAGGCTTCATCGCCGGCACGACAATAGTCAACTCCGCAGAGAAGGCCCTGAAAGTGGATTCATCTTCTAAGCTGCCTAAGCGTCTTATTGCCCCGGTAGCAGTAGCAGCAGTTGGCGCTGTAGTATCCATCAAAGGACACAATCCAACTATGAAGCAGGTTGCTGCCGGCATAGGCGCAGCAGGCGCTGTACGCACGGCTAAAGCAATGGCCCCTAACGCCCCAATGCTCCAAGGCCTCGGTGCACCTGAAGATGAACACCTCGGACTTACGCCGACCGCTGCTATCTCCCAAAATGAAGATTGGGTGTACCGAGATTCATCCGGCCACCTCGCCTTCCCTGAGCTTGGCGAAGTACAGGCTCCTCAAAGCAACAATGGCTATTTCGTGGATGCGCCCGCATACCTCGGAGAATCCCGCGACGAAGCCGGAATGCTCGGCATTGAGGACGCGCAGATCCTCTAAATCCAACCAACAAAATGTGACGGATTAAAGGCTGGCAGGGCCAGTAAAGCCTTGCCATGCCTAAACCTTCCAAACAGCCCCTAAAAACCTTTCAAAACCTACTCCAAAAACGATTATGAATTTTTCTCTTGGCGCAGTCGCCGATTCTGATGTAAGCCTGCTCGGCGCTATGACCGAAGGCGAGTTTCTCAATGCTGTTGAAAACGCGCAGCCTGCTGAAAAGGCAAAGCTCTTTCGCCGCATGAAGGGTGCAGCTTCCACCTCATCCGGCTCCCGCCGTGAAATGGAAAAGCGCATCGGCCTTCTTCCAAAAGACATCCAGGCGGGCCTTGCTAACCAAAGCCTGCAAATCACGGACACTTATCCCTACGTGGTAAAGTCTTTGGACGGCTCAAAGAACGTGAAGATGTTCCGTGACGATGACAACAAGGTTGTCGGTTTCTCCAGCATCTCAAGCGCAAAGTTTGAGAAAGGCAACTTCTTTCTCCTGCACGGCCTGCGCCTGATGTACGGCATCTCTGACCCCGGCGTCACCGACCCCTTCGGAGTAAACTTCGACCTGCTGCCTGACTTTATCCGTAACGGTGAGTTTGAGCTGAAGGCAAACAACACGACCATCATTCCTATCACTTCCTGCGAGGCGTTCAACACGAAGGGCAATGCCCGCGTGGTACAGAACACTTTCATGCTGGACAATCCGAAGCTGTTGCGTGACCAGCAGGTCTTTGAGATGAACCTGGAGTGGGGCAAGCCCGCCCCGGAGCGTAGCTGGCTGAAAGTGGTCTTTATCGGCTCCTCTGTTGTAAAGGCATAACCAACGTTGCCCCGGCCCCTATAAACATTCCCACCTAACCTCTGACAAGATGAAAAATCACTTCTGGCAGCCCATCCGCATCCGCATTAATAGCGCTGGCGCTTCCATCCGGTTCAACATTGACAGCGACAAAAGCTTTAAGCGTGTCAAAGGAATATGGGTGAGCTATCCGCAAGGCGCGGCTGAAACCGGCTCAACCCTTGGTCTTTCCTGCAATAACAAGGAAGTCTTCAAGGACGACCACCCGGTGAAGATGCTGACATGCGGGCCAAATGTGCGGCCTAACCAGCGATTCTTTGAGTTTGAGGAAGTGGTGGATGCTGGCGGCAGTATAATCAACGGACGCTACACAGATGGAGCAATCAATCCCTACCTCACAGCAAACGGACAGGCAATTTCAGGAGTGCTTGGTGTAAACGATTTTATGCCCGCTACGCCCAATGCTGCACAAGCTGCTAATCCGAATCAGGTCGTGTACCCTCATGATGTACTCATCCTGCTTTGGCTCACCAATGACGAGCTGACTGCCCACCCGGTACGATAACCCACCCAGCCCCTATAACCTATCCTGCTCCATGCCACATTACTTCTACGAAACCATCCGTGCGAGGGTACGCAACCCATACCTGCCTGTGGATATATCCACAAGGCTGCCCCTTCGCCTGACGCGCATCGTGGGCATTCAGTGCAAGTATATATCCGGTATAGAGCGTATCATACCGCGCATTACGGCAGACATCATCCCGCGTATCGGTTGGTTCACCCTTTCGGTAAACAATATGAAGCGACCGCTGGGCGTGTTTGATGTTCGCTATGAGCGCCCGTGGATTGACAGTAACGATGATTATCAGGACCTGGACGTGCCCATTCAAGGCGGCAGCATGATAACCGGCACCTACAACAACGAGCTGCAATATCCATATGGAGCAAGCAGCACCTCAGGCACGACGCAAGGAGCAACCGGAGGTACCGTTGTCGTAAGCGGCGGTGGAGGTGGTGGCGACATTATCCTCTATGGCGGCGACGGAAGCGGCTCGGGAGTCAACGTCCAGTACGATGGGGTGTTTCTCCAGAGCAACAAAGTCAGCCCGATTGACATCGTTATCGTAAACCCGGCCAGTGCAGCCAACTATGACGGCTACATCGTAGCCATCTGTCTGAAGTGCATTGGTGACACAACCTTAAAGTAAATGATTGAGCAGCTAACCTACATCCACCGGCAAATGAAGCAGCGCGGCATTGAGGTGGACTATGAATCACAATACGACTTTACCCTGACCGGCGAGGAAGGCGGAGAGCGACAGCTTGACTTTCAAAACCAGTTTCTGTTCCTGCTCAACAAGGCAGCCCTGCCAATAGGCACCAGCATCATCTCTGACACTAACAGCGTAGTGGTTGAAGGGCTGAATGTTTCGGCAGACAATGTGGAGGAGTTCTCGGGACGTATCAATATCAATCTACCGGATAAGAAGGCAGACGGCACAGACCTGACACGAGACGACGTTTTCAACTTCCTGTTTTATCACATCATTCCCAAGTAAGGCTCAGCCAATAGTTATCACACAACCCTTCCATGAAACCAACGCTTCAACAAAAAAACCTGAATACTGTAGCCAAAGTGCTTACCAACCAGATTCGGTCTTTAGAGTCGCAGGGGTATGAAAACCTGTACTTCAAGGCACAGTTCACCAGCGGCGGCGAAAAGCAGAATGGAATTGAGCGCGGTGACGTTTCAAAGATTGCGAAGCAGGTGCGGGATTATGTGAAAAGTGAGCAGGCGGATACGGTAAATGTCGAGATTATCGATGAGGATAAAGGCAAATCAGTTTACCGAAGAAAGTTCATTGACCTGCATCAATCGGGCGGCGTCGAGACACCAAAGACTAATAATCCTGGCTTTAATGGGTTTGGAGGATTCAACGGATTTGGTGAGGTGGAGTTCAACGCACTTGTTGACAAACGTGTTGAGGCCAAAGAACAGGCAAAGGACTTCGTTAGAACAAGCCAAGAGCTGGAAGCGCTGCGTACCAAATACAAGGAACTGGAAGAAGAGAAAGCGGAGATACAAGCCGCCCTTGATGCAAAAAAGCAGGTAGAATACTACTCCGGCATTATAGGAACTATACTTCCAAGCCTTGGGCCGCTCTTCCAGGGAACGCCACTGGCTCAGGCTGCAGGTCTTCTTGCAGGCGTAGGCGAGGCTGCCAAAGGAAGCTCAACCCCCACCGACGAAGACGTGAACAGCGTAGCAGAAATGGTCAAAGAGTTCTGCAACACCCTTACTCCACATGAGGCAAGCTCCTTTCACCTGCTTTGCGCGGCGCTCGAAAAAGACAAAAGCAAAATCTACTCATTACTCAAACAAGTATTAACCGAACAGGCAGCACCTAAAACCCAAACTCAATGAGCGTATTCAACCGAAAAATCACCACCCTAAAACAGGACTTCACAGTTAGTATCACGATAGCAGCCGAGACAGAAGAGCAGGCCAATGATGCGGCAAAGACCCTTTCACGCATCGCAACCTTCTTCAGTGCTAAAGAGCTGGCAGCAGTTCAAAAGGCCCTTACTAATCCCGCTATCCGCGCCATCATCAAATCCAAACTTTAAGGTATTAGTCTGCTATATCCCTAATTGGACACTCGCTGGGTAGGCGGTCCCGATAATGCAGAAGATGCCTTCCTGTACTTATCCATTTCATCTTCCCAGCGTCTTTGGTGAGTAAGTATTTTCTGAAAAACCGAAGTGTCCATAACGCCAGCTTCTCTTGCAACTACGTATAGTTCCTCTATAGCACGAATATAGCTATGGGCTGCCTCTAAAGCCTCAATCATTGACTGGCGAAGCTCAGCGTTTTTCATATGATAAATATAATATGAAACTCTTGGAATGTCAATAACTCTGCAAGGACATTGCTACTTAGAGACACAATAATTCACCGCTTTATTTATAGACAACGTGGATACAAAGACCTCATTGATTGGAATTGGTTTAGTCGGCGTAGGCGGAATGCTGCTAATGAACAGCATCCGTAAAGCGGATGAAGCAAGGAAAGAGGAAGCAACCCTTCAGCAGACCGCCAATAATCCTGCTGTACAGCAGGCACAGCTTCTGCGTCAGGCTATGAATCCTCATAAGCCCTTACCCATGAGCATGGACGGGACAGATGTCAAGCTCATTATGGATACGGCAGGTAAGATTACTGATCTGACCTCTGTGCAGAAAGCTTACAAGGCAATGTATCAGGACGAACTTATGGCCGACCTGCGTTCGGAGCTGTCGAGCAAAGACTTCGAGTCCTTCATGTGGCAGATTGGCAACAATGCTAAGACTACAACGGAAGTATCATCAAATGGTACGGTGACTTCAAAGCCGGTTCAGGGAGCAAAGCAATATGCACTTGGCACGAACTACAAGGTTTGGGCGATCAAAGACGTGCTGCTCCGCTCCGCACCGGATGCATCGTCTGTTCAAGGGGGTATCCTTACCCAAATCAAGTTCGCATGGGACGAAGGGAATTACATCACTGCGCCAAAGTCCAATATTCTGGAATTGTGCAAAGCCTCACAGTTTGTAGGCTACACAACTGGTAAAAGCGCGGTTGATGCAAAACACCATGTTCCCTTCATTGAAGTTTTCTACAAGGTCAATGCTAACTACAAAGGAGCGACCGCAGCCATGAAGAAGCGTAATGGCGAAGTGGTACGCGGCTGGGTAAGCGCTTCACCGGACTTTACTTTTCAGACACCCTATTTCAAGGAAGCATTTGACAAAGGCTACAAGATGCCTGTATTTAAGAGCTAACCGTAAACCCCACACACGAATGGTCAGATTCAGACTTCGCTCGCAGCACAGCGGGCAGGTCAGGGACTTTACGC
>JAFDYC010000046.1 GCA_018267625.1 Bacteroidota bacterium | reverse complement strand
TTTCAACCAACAACAGCAATTGATGATCGCCGCTTAACCCGAACTCAGGTTCATAGAAAAATGTGTCTCTTTCCGGGGGCGCATTTTTTGTTTGTGCTACCCTCGCAGGCACTCTTGCGACCTGTTCAAAATTCCATTCATGAAATCCCAACAACGCAACGTCAGCCCCATTCCCCTGATGTTCGACCGCTTCTCCACCACTGCAACCCGCGTTACCGGCAGGCCCGCCGCTTTTATTCTTGCAGTTATCACGGTACTCGTCTGGGCTATGACCGGTCCGCTGTTTGGCTTCAGCGACACCTGGCAGCTCGTTATCAATACCGGCACCACCATCATCACCTTCATGATGGTCTTCGTCATTCAGCAATCGCAAAACAAAGACACAGTGGCCCTGCACCTCAAGCTCAATGAACTAATTGCTTCCAATGAGCGCGCCAGCAACCGCCTTATAGACATCGAAGACCTAACCGAGGAGGAGCTCACGGCCCTCAAGAAATTTTATATCCAGCTTTCAGAGTTGGCGGAAAAGGAGGGAGACCTCTTCAGCACCCATTCGGTGGACGAGGCCCTGGAAGTGCATCGCGCCAAGCATCGATCCAGACGGCATAATGTCCTTACAGATGCTCCGGGACACTTGCACCCCAACCCAGGGCAGGCTGAGCGACACCTTCCTCCACCAACTAAAGATTGACGGTTTAGCTAAGGTATTTGGCCACGTTGGGCCCCCGTCGGCCTACACTAAACGCCTGTCACAAATTAGGCACCTAAATTATCCATACTAGCGGCAAAGATTTTTTATATAACTACCGTCGTCGAAATATCAGTTGGAGAAGAGGTATCAGAACTCAGGAATCGGCTGACCAAAGCCACTGTTCACCACAGGCCGAGGCTCTAAATGCTCCTGCTCATCACAGTTCAACAGATTCATGTCAATTTGGTGCTCACTGCTAAAACTGGAGTCAGTATGCGCTCATCCTGAGATGAAAAAAATCTATGCTGCCCAGGAGCTGGAGGAGTTGCTGGCCGACGGCAGGTGAGGAGGCTACCGTTCCTCCCAGTACCAGGAAGCTAAAGACAAGCTGGAGGGAAAGCTGCGTAAGCCTAAGGATACCTTCACCTCATTCAGACAGGCCAGGGCCTGGATTAAAGAGCATCTCGTTGTGGAGATGAGCTATCACGCAACCAAAAATTACCTGAAGCGAAACTTAGGGGTTAAACTCAAAGAGGGCCGCAGAAGCCATGTAAAAAAGGACGAAGCTGCGGTTGCAGTTATTAAAAAACCTGTCCGCGGAACCGGAACACATTAAAGCTGAAAATTTCCAAGCTTCCGGCTGCACCACAATCAACATCTATACGATGGATGAGAGCCGCTTCGGATTGGTGAAAGTTGAACCACTAAAGAGCAGGACATACTATTCCTGATAAGCAGGACTGGCAAGGGTTTCAGATGGAAAGAAAAAAGGAAAGGTCTGCAAAAATTGCTGACCTTTCCTGTAGAGTAGGGAAGACAGGATTCGAACCTGCGACCCCCTGGTCCCAAACCAGGTGCGCTACCGGACTGCGCTACTTCCCTTCAAAACAGCCCTACTGTTTAGAGAAAGACCTTCCAGAGAAGGGGCCCTGGAAGGCCTGAACTGTCTGCGGTGAGGGCGGGATTCGAACCCGCGATACGCTTTAAAGGCGTATGCCAGTTTAGCAAACTAGTGGATTCGGCCTCTCTCCCACCTCACCGATTGATTGTGTTTGAGAAACGGGGATAAACCCTGTTCCGAAAGGACGGCAAAGATAGTGGGCGAGCCTGAAAAAATCGGGGCTTTTTTCGGTCTTTTTTTCTCAATCGGCTCGTGTCCAAGCGGTGGTCCGCCCAATGAGCGAAATACCAATATAACCACGTATGTTCAGTTCATTTTCATTGGCAAACTTGATGATGCAGCTATAGGTTTTCCCATTTTTGGGGTCATAGATTTCTCCGTCTTCATAGTTGCCTTCATCGGTCTTTACAAAGCGTTTCAGGATGGCCATGCCAAGGATGGGTCGTTGACGTAGGCTTGGGTTTTGGTTCTTGTCGTCCAGTTTGGGTTTTCCGTCCCGCATCGGTTCTTTGAGCCAGATAATTTTGCCCCAATATTTCTGGTCTTTGGCTAAATAGATTTCAATTTTTGCAGACTTCTCCTGGTTATACCAAACTCCTTCAATCCGGTCTTTAGCCAGAGCCTGGTGAACAGGCGTCAGAGCAAGGATGGTACTGATGAGGAGCAGAATGCTCATTCGCTGGATCATCATAACAGGTGGCTTTGTTTGTCCTAAAAATAACCCAGCCTCTAAGAATTCGAAGGAAAGATTACTCCAGGTTCAGCTTTCCGGAATAAGCACGTCCTTCCTGCTCCACACGATAGATATAGGCTCCAGCGGGCAGGTTGGGCAAGTTCAGGGGCTCTGTTCCGGGCTGGTTCCATTGAGCAACACGCCTTCCGGTCAGATCATAGAGTGCAAAACGGGCAGTCCTGAAGTTCAGGCCATCAAGATGTATGGTTTGCCCTGACTTGGCCGGATTAGGAAACACCTTCAGCCCTGAATACTGCTGCGAAGAGGAGGCTACACTGTTCGGGTTGGAGACAGGAGCCAAAACAAAGTCCCAAACCCCTCGGCCATAGGTGCTGAATCGAACGGTTCTAATAGAAGGCAGGTATTCAACCGTGCGCCAGACGCAGCCCGGCGTATTCGACTGAATCAACGGATACCATTGCTGCTGTGCGGTCACAAACACATAAGGCCCGGCATCCGTAGCGGCAAAAATCAAGGAATCGCCAGGAGTAGCCGCCAAGGTATTGACTAAAGTGGCCGGCAGACCGGTGCTCATAGCTGTAAAGGTTCTCCCGGTATCATGCGACACATAGACACCCGGGTTGCTGTAGCCGCTACCACCGAAGTACACCGTTCCTTCGTCTTTCCGGCTGGGTTCGATACAAGAGCCGTAGAGCCAATATGGTTTGGGGCCTGTGAAGGCCGTCGTCTTTTGCCAGGAACTGCCCGCATTGCTGCTGTGGAAAAAGCTTCCATCTTCTGTGGCCGCAAACCAAAGGAGGGCATCGGTTGGGCAAACCGCTAAGGTGGAAAGGCCGGCGGTGCCTGTGCCCGAAGCTGCACGAAAATCGAAGGGGAACTGAGTAGCAGAAATTGTCCCATTCCTCAAGCTCAATTTGGCCAGGTATGAGCCTGCACCACCTGTGATGTTTCCGCCTCCGATCAAAATATCATCATCCGGGCCGGGCAGGCTGGCCGTAGGCAACATCCAGGCTGCATTCGATTTCTGGCTACCATCCATTTGCCAACTGGCAATGGAGTTTGGGGCAGTAAGTGTGGGGCCATAAACGGTCATCCATCCGCCGGGATATTCGGCCCAGAGCATACCTCCGGAACCAGAAATACATAGTTGCCCGTAGTCGCCACTGATGAGTTGTTTTTGGGTAATAAGGCCGGTGCCGCCTGCCGCCATCGTGTGGCATAGGCCCTGGTCCTGCATCCCGGAGAAAATAACCGAGGGGTTGTTGGGGTCGGTGATATGATCCCAAAGCTGGTTTACATTCAGGCCGCTCAGCGACATATTGGTCACCGTAGCGAGGTAATCGTTCGAATAATAGGCTCCGCCATCGGTGCCGACGATGCAGAACTCATTTCCGGAAGCATCCTGAAAAAAGTCAATAGCCTGGATATCGGCATGCAGTTTCGAGGATTCATGACCGTAATAGTCACCCCAGTTATTGATTTTTGAAAAATTCACCCCCCCATCACTGCTGCGGAACGCTTCCACATTTCCGTAGAACAATCTGCCTGATTGTTTGGAAGAAGAGGACAAGAGTTTCCAGGAATCCTGGGGAAGTGTTTTCACAAATGACCAGGAAGCCCCCGTATCGGATGAAGCAAAAATTTCATTGTTGTCGATGAGCGCATACAATTGCAACTTACCTCCATTGATTAAGCCAGTCAGTGAAGACTCTACAGCCGTACTTGAGAACGCAGAAGTGGCATGTATAGGAAGGACGTTGCCGTTTTTCAACTGATACAAGGTATCAGGCCCGCTAGACCATACTCCCAACATATATAGCTCGGCCTGATTGTAGGGATTAAAGCAACCAAACTGAAGGTTGCTGGCACCCGGGAAGGTGTAGATTTTTGAAAAGCTTTTTCCGGTATCCGAAGAATAATATACCCAGGTAGCTGCACTCCAGGGGCTATTATTCCAGCCATATACAATCGCATAGACCGAATGAGCAGAATCATGAACGCTGATAATATTCTGCACCTTATTTGCGCCCCATTTCACCGGGTAAGAAATCCCTGAAGCTACCTGAAGGCTCGCTCCACTATTGTCGGTATATACTAATTGTGTGTCGCGGGCCATCATAATCCGGTCCCGGCCGCCACCGTTGATGGGCGAAATGGCCAGCACTTTTGAAGCAAGCTGAAAGCCGTCGTTGAGCAAGGTCCAGGTGCCTAAGGGTGGAGAGGTTTTCCAAAGAGTGCCGGCATCACTCAATCCATACAGGACATTGCTCCCGGCATTGTAAGCAAAAGATGACATGCGACCGGCGGTATTGGTATTTCCCCGTTCATACCAAGTACCATTCACGAGGCCTCCTGCAAAACTGCCCGCCATCTTCTGAGCTATGTTTCCTAGCCTGTAGGCCTCATTATCCTCTGCATTTTGTAATTCAATTTTGCGCCAGTCTGTGCCGGGTGCAGCGCGGTGGCTCAGGTTGAGGTAGGCATTGATAAGGGCTTGCTTACTGCCTTCTTCCTCCCCTTCTTCTTCGGCGCCACCGGGAATCCGGCTGTGGTTTTCTATTTGAGAAAAGACCAGCTTACCCAGCGTAAATAAGGCAGCTCCGGCACAGAAGAATAAAAGTGTAGAAAGTGCAATCTTTCGTGTTTTCATGAAAAAATGCCGCTTACATGCGGCATTCGTAAAGGTAGGGATGTGTTGATTAGCGTTTGCCAAAGGGCGACATTCCGCCGGGCATCATGCCGGGCATACCCATACCCCGCATCTTACCCATCATACCCATCATCTGGCGCATCTGTTCAAATTGCTTCATGAAGGCATTCACCTCCTGAATGCTTTTCCCAGAGCCGGCAGCAATGCGCTTGCGACGGTTGCCGTCAATTTCATCCGGGTTTGCTCGTTCAAAGGGTGTCATTGAATTGATGATCGCTTCGACACCTTTAAAAGCATCGTCTGAAATGTCTATGTCTTTTATTGCCTTGCCAACTCCGGGCATCATGCCCAGCAGGTCTTTCAGATTCCCCATCTTTTTGATTTGCTGAAGCTGTTCTTTGAAGTCGGCAAAGTCAAACTTG
Source organism: Bacteroidota bacterium (assembly GCA_018267625.1). Lineage (GTDB taxonomy): Bacteria > Bacteroidota > Bacteroidia > Chitinophagales > Chitinophagaceae > UBA1952. The sequence goes on along the minus strand of JAFDYC010000046.1, from coordinate 40,557 downwards.
TTCTGTCGGATTTTCTTCTCCAGCTTTTTGGCCTGCTCTTCATTGAACTGGCTCTGAGCACGCTCTACCAGCGAGGTGATGTCGCCCATGCCAAGGATACGCTGGGCCATACGCTCCGGATAAAACACATCCAGCGTGTCCAGCTTTTCACCCATGCTTACAAACTTGATGGGCTTATCCACCGTGTATTTGATCGAAAGAGCTGCACCTCCCCGGGTATCGCCATCGAGTTTGGTCAGCACTACACCGCTGAAGTCGAGCCGGTCATTAAAGGCTTTTGCGGTGTTCACGGCATCCTGGCCCGTCATGGAGTCCACCACAAACAGGATTTCCTGTGGCTGCACCGCATCGCGGATATGGGCCACTTCCTGCATCATTAGTTCGTCCACTGCCAGGCGGCCGGCGGTGTCTATTATCACTACTCGGTTGCCCTGTTCTTTTGCCTGAGCCACGGCCGCACGGGCAATGGAAACTGCATCTTTGTTTTCGCGGTCGCTATATACAGGCACATTTATCTGCTCACCCAGAACATGGAGCTGGTCAATAGCTGCCGGGCGGTATATATCTGCCGCTGTGAGCAGGGGATTGAGCCCCTTTTTGCTTTTCAGAAACTGAGCCAGCTTAGCGGAGAAAGTAGTTTTACCCGAGCCTTGCAATCCGGCAATAAGAATTACAGTAGGCTTTTGAGACAGGTCTAATTCGCTCTGGGTGCCGCCCATGAGGCTGACCAATTCGTCCTTCACAATCTTCACCATGAGCTGGCCGGGGGAAATGGCGTTCAGCACCTTTTCTCCGGCAGCTTTTTCTTTTACCTTATCGGTAAACTCTTTGGCTATTTTAAAATGAACATCAGCGTCCACTAAGGCCCGGCGGATTTCCTTGATGGTACCGGCGACGTTGATTTCAGAAATGCGGCCTTCACCTTTTAATTGTTTGAAGGCGGTTTCGAGCCGCTCACTGAGATTATCGAACATGCTTTTTGCGTTGAAAAAATCGAAAGAGAATACCCTGCATTGACGGGGGCGCGAAAATACAGAATCACGCTGTTGATACCTGATTAAAACAATGCCTTGCACGAGCCCGGCCTTGCGGCAAGGCTACCTGCCCCTGCGTCTTATCCTTTCGATTTTTTAAAAAAAAGCAAACAATTGCGCCAAAGCAGGAATCAGTGTGATTGAAGCAGAAAGGGCACTCATATTCCCTTATTTTTGCGCCCCTTGCTATGCGCGCTCTTCGCCAGGTTTCTCTTTTCCTCTTAATACCACTACTGCTTTCCTTAGCCTCTTGCTCCGGCTATGAGCAGGTGCGTAAAAGCTCTGACGTAAACCTCAAGCTTACAAAAGCTAATGAATATTACGACAAGCATCAATATCAGCGAGCGAATGAACTCTATCAGGATTTAATGCCGGTTCTTCGTGGCACCCGTAATTATGAGCAGCTTTTCTACCGCTACGCCTACACGTTCTATTACCTGAAAGACAATGGCTCGGCTGCGCTCTATTTCAAGAATTTCAATAATTATTTCCCCAACAGCCCGGATGCCGAGGAGACTGAATTCATGTATGCGAAATGCCTCGTGAACATGTCCCCTAAAAGCAGCCTCGACCAATCAAACACGCTCAAGGCGATGGAAGCCCTTCAGTCTTTCATCAACACTCACCCTCAAAGCAAACGACTGGCGGAAGCCAATACCTACATGGATGAACTGCGCGGCAAGCTGGAAAAGAAAGATGCCGATGCCGCCCGGCTTTATTACGACATCGGCCAATACCATGCAGCTTCTGTAGCGTTTGAAAATGTCATCAACCAGTACCCCGAATCGAACCGCAGCGACTATTACCAGTTTATGGTGCTGAAATCGTTGATGGAATATGCCAACAGCAGCGTGACGGAAAAACAATCTGAACGATATTCCAATGCCGTTGCTGCCTACAATGCGCTCCGCAACCAATATCCCAAATCAACGTATATCCCCGAAGGCGAGCATATCGTTGCCCGCGCCCAAAACATCCTCAATAAATAACGCTCTCATGAATACACTTTCCAAGCGCCCCAACACATCCGTCTCTTCCCTCATCGAGACCCGCGACGTGATTGCCATGAAAAACAAGACTGGCAATCTCTATGAAAGCATCACCGTCATTGCCAAGCGCGCCAACCAAATCAACATCAACATCAAGGAAGAACTTCACCGTCGCCTCGATGAATTCAACACCATCCTCGGTGACAACATGGAGGAGGTAAACGAAAACAAAGAGCAAATCGAAGTGAGCCGCCAATATGAGCGCCTCGCCAACCCAGCCCTACAGGCCACTGCCGAATTCTTCAACGACGAAATTTACTACCGCAAGTAATACTTGCTTTCGGGCCTTCAGGCCTGACGGCAATTATGGAGCCTCCCGGCTCTTTCTAAGAAAGCTGCCTCAGGGCGGCTTTTCTTGTTTTCTCATCCCCCTTCTATCCTTCGACCTGAACTGTGCTGCATGAAATACCGTCACCTATTCTTCGACCTCGACCACACCCTTTGGGACTTCGACACCGCATCGAAGCGAACCTGGCAACAACTTTACTCCGAACACCACCTATCCGAACAAGGTTTACCCGATTTCGACACCTTCTTCGTCCGCTACTGCCACCACAACGACCGGCTCTGGGAACGCTTTCGTGCCGGATATATCAAACGAGAAGACCTGCGCTGGAAACGCATTTGGTACACCCTGCTCGACTTCAAAGTGTATCAAACCGCTTTATCGCATGAACTCAGTGAAGCTTATCTGTTGTTGCTCCCTACCCAGGCAGTCCTGATGCCCGGTGCCCGGGAACTGCTGGACTATTGCAGCAACCGATACACCCTCCACCTCATTACTAATGGCTTCGAACGCACCCAGCGCCAGAAACTTCAACACAGCGGTATTGAACATTTCTTCAAAGAAATTTTCTGCTCTGAACGCTGCAACAGTATCAAGCCTCAGCCTGAAATCTTTCAATACGCCCTCCGCGAAACTGGCGCTCAGCTTCAGGAAAGCCTCATGATCGGCGATGCTCTCGATATTGACGTGCTGGGCGCCCAACGCTGTGGCATGGACAGTGTCTATTTCAACCCCCGCAAGCTGCCACATAACGGCAAGCCGACCTACGAAATAGCAGCCCTCAACGAGCTGTTGCAACTGCTTTAATAGCACTGTTGAAGTTGCTCATTTTCTTATCCTCTTTCATCCTCAATGGAGCTTCGTTCAGTTTGGCCTGAACTTGTTTCAGAATCGCAGGGGAAGATCCTGCTTTGACATTAGTTTTTCCTGAAGCATCAGTGGTTTCCTGGCATAGCCGTGTAGCGAAATCCTGCTGAAACGCAGGCAACAAATCAGTGGCTTTGTCGGTGCCGAAAACTGTGCTTGGGAAGCAATGCTGCAACAAAAAAAGGCCGCCTGTGAGGCAGCCTATATAAAACAACAGCAAGTGCGTTATAGCTATTGCACAACAAACTTGCCGAACATCGTTGCGGAGTGCCCTGGGAACGTGCAGAGATAATCGTAGCTGCCGGCAGGTGGTGCTGCAAACTTGATGGTATCACTCTCGCCGCCGCCCAGAAGCTTCGTGTGTGCGATGATTTCGCTGCTCAGCTTTTGGGGAATAAAATTCGGGTCGCCAGACACGCGGGCAGCACTGTCAAAGGCGTGCATGTCGGTGCCTTGCTGCAGAAGCACGAAGTTGTGCCCCATTGCAGTCTTGGGCATCTTACCTGCGTGGTGGAAAATGAGGGTCACATCCTGACCCGGCGACACATGCAATAGTTGTTTGTCGTATTGCATCTGGTCCGAGCCACTCAGCTCCAGGGTCACTTCCTTAGAAGGTGTCGTGGTGGGCGCAGTTGTCGTGGTGGTGTCTGTAGCAGTGCTGCTTTGGTTGCCTCCTGAATTGCAGGCAAACAGCGACAGAGAAAGCGCACTGAAAGCGAGCATACCGAATCGTAATACGTTCATGTTGAAAATTTGTTTGTGGTGTGCGCTTTGGCTTTAAAAATTCGTGCCAGAGCCTGAGAAAGAGTGTACCGAAAAAATTTTGGGAAACAGAGTTTGTAAAGCAGGCGCTATGCTTCTGGTTGAGCTTGCGTTGTTGCAGGCTTCTTTCCATTTGCCAAGGGTGCGGCCAGCGCCTCGCAGAAGTCGTTCCAAAGTTCCGCCACGACTGCAGCCGCAGGCTTGATTTCCCGAATAAGGGCACTCACCTGCCCGATTTCTAGTTCACCTTCCTCAAGGTCGCCTTCCGACATGCCTCGTTTTGCGCGGGCACGCCCCAATATGGCTGTCAGTTCTTCCACACCTGCCCCCCGGAGTTCTGCTGCTTCTACAGCTTTGAAAAAATTGTTTTTGAGCAGGCGTACCGGTGTCAGGCTTTTGAGTGAAAGTTGGGTATCTCCTTCCCCAGCCGCGACCACAGCTTCTTTGAATGCCTGGTGACTGGATGCCTCGGGAGTGGCGACAAAGCGGCTGCCCACCTGAACGCCATCTGCCCCCAGCACCATCGCGGCCAGCATTGCACGGCCCGTACCAATACCACCCGCCGCAATCAGTGGAATAGAAATCGAATCCCGAACGGAAGGAATCAGGCACATTGTGGTCGTCTCTTCACGGCCATTATGCCCTCCAGCTTCAAAACCTTCTGCAACTACTGCATCTACGCCGGCATCTTCGCTCTTTCGGGCAAACTTCGATGAACTGACTACATGCACTACTGTTACTCCTTCCGCCTTGAGCCTGCCTGTCCAGGTCTTTGGATTGCCCGCTGAGCTGAATACAATCGGCACTTTTTCTTCCAGAATGACGGCTACCTGCTGGTCTATGTCTGGATACAGTAAGGGTAGGTTCACACCGAAAGGATTGTTCGTAGCGGCCTTGCATTGACGAATATGATGGCGCAAAACCTCCGGATACATGCTGCCCGAGCCAATGAGGCCCAGCCCGCCTGCATTACTAACTGCTGATGCCAGCTTCCAGCCAGAGGCCCAAATCATGCCCGCCTGAACTATCGGATAAGAGATTCCAAAAAGTTGTGTGATGCGATTTTCCATGTAGGAAATAAGAAGGGGGTTTGTTTATGTAAAAGCTTGTCCGCTTCAGTGGAAGCTAAGGATGGCCTCCAGAGCGCGATTCAGTCGTTCTTCTTTGTTGCCGCGAATTTCGGCCCAGGGGCATCCGCTCTGTTGCACGATGTCCCGATACTGATGGTAAAAAAAGCGACGGTCTGAAGCATTCGGATGTTCACGTTGTGGATCCGACTGCCAGGGAATATCCGTGTCGGTGAGTAGATAGAGGTCATAGTGGCGACAAGCGATGGATTCCAGGATGTGGCGGTCACAGCGGCCATAACGCGCTTCGCTCCACACCTTGAGGACGTAGAGGTCGGTGTCGCAAATCAACCATTCTTTCATCTGTTTCAACTGGGCATCTTCCAACGCTATCTGGCCCAAGGCAATCTGGAATAGGTCTGGCTCTTCATAGGGCCGCCTGATTTCATCCAGGTATTGACGGGCAAATTCTGGCACCCAGGGCGTGTTTAAAGCTGCTGCCAGGGCGGAACAGAGCGTACTTTTTCCAGTGCACTCTGGGCCAATGATGACCAGCTTTTTTGGGGCAGACACAGCTCAAAAATAGGTTGTGATTCATGCCTGATTTTACCAGACAGATTACACTATAAAATAGCTTTTGGTGGAGTGGTGCGGGCGGTTATCTTTGCCGTCCTTTCAACGGTGCGGTAGCTCAGTTGGTAGAGCAATGGACTGAAAATCCATGTGTCGCCGGTTCGATTCCGGCCCACACCACTAACCCGGCAAACTCATTTTTAGAAGTTGAGTTGCCGGGTTTTTCTTTTCGTAGAACCCTTGCCAGTTCTGCCATGTAAGCAAAAACTGAATTTATACGTGGGGTTCGACACTCGTCTTTTTCTCGGTTATAGTACATCCCTTCAGGAAAGACCAAATTTTGAAGTCTCTGCTTATCGCCATAATCTCCCAAATCCCATGCTGGCGCGAGTTTGGACGCATAAGACAGCGCTTGCTCTACGCATTTTTGCAGGTTCGACACCCCTGAATTGGACTGCGCGAGCTTCTGAGCGATTTCGTCACGCTCAGCCACAAACTTTTCTTTGTACCGGCTAAACATTTCCCGGTCTATTTCCTCATTGATATAGCGCTCCTCCAACCTTACTATCTTCTTTTGCGTTTCGGTAAATTGGCCTTCTAAATCACTCTTTGTTGCCGCCTTGTCTTTGTTGGCTTTCTCATATGCAGCAATCATCCTGCTGGCAATGATGTTAGCCATGTCATCATTTACATTCAGTGTTAGTTCTTCCAACAGCTTTTTAAAGCGGTCATGCAAGTCGTCTGCCCGCTTATTGCAGCTACAGCCCTTTGTACAGCACTTGTAGTAATATTTCTGAATCTTCTTTGACTTATAGGCGCGTAACAACTTGCCGCAACTGTCGCACTTCAGAAATCGCTTTAGAGGGGCATCATCATTTTCCACCTTGATGCTATACCCTTGGGTGTTTTGCGCAAGGATATTGTTCACCTGAAGAAATACTTCCTTGGTGACTGCCTTTTCCTGTATGCCTTCCAATACCTGTCCTTCAAGAGCCTTATGCACTATCATTCCGCAGTAGAAAGGATTGCGTAGGAAATCCGCAACTCTCTGATGTGCCACTTTCCAGCCCATCGCGTTTAATCTTTGGCAGATGTCCTCTATGTTTAATCCTTGCAGTTTCCAGGCAAATGCTTTTTTTATCAGCTTTCCTTTGGTGTTGAGGACAAAGGATTTTCTGCCGTCCCGTCTTACAATATCATAGCCCATTGGAGGTGGGGTGCACCAGATGCCGGCCAATAGTTTTTCCTTTACACCTGCCATGCATTTTTCACGACGCAACTGGTTATCGTACTCCGAAAAGATGAACTGAATGTTCTGCTGTAAGCTGCCCGATGCAGTAGTTGTGTCGGTCGGTTGTGATACAGCAAAGACGGAGATGCCTTCGCGTTTAAGCTGTTCGGTGATGTAGATGGCATTAGCACCTGAGCGGCTGAATCTGTCCACGCTATAAACAATGATGGTAGAAATCCTCTCTTTGGATTTCTTCACAAACGTGAGCATATTGTTGAAATGCTTCCGTTCATCGGTCTTAGCGCTTTCATAGGTGCCACCGAAATAGCCCATGATTTTGAAGCTATTCTTAAGTGCGTATTGCTCGCAAGCCTTCTTTTGTGTTTCAAGGCTCATATTATTATCCGCCTGTTCTTTGGTAGAAACGCGGGTATAAATAACGCAGTTGCTTCCTCTTGCGCGCACATCTTTTCTACCCTTTGCAAAGGGTGCAAAAACGGCTGAATTATCTATCGTACTCATGCGGCTATCTGTTGATACTGTGGTGTAAGAGAAATGGTTTGTGTTTCAATTGCCTGCTGCTTTTCCTGCTTTGACCAGATGCTATAAACGATTTCACAGAACGAGTCAACAACTTGCAATAGCTCTGCTGCTTGTTCTTCGGTAAAGTGCCGGAAGCTCTCCATGCTCATAATATCCTTCGGGGTGATGTCCTTTCGCTCTGGTGGGAGGTTTATGATTCGGGTTTCCATAGAAATGATAAACTCTCAATCTATCATCGTGCTGTTAGGTCGTTTCCGGATTGGTAGCTGCCGTGATCGGTTAGCCTTTCTCGGCCCCAACTTTTCCCGATTTGGCTCAAGCTGTCCCTGAATGAAAGCCAGACTTTGGCTCGCCCAGTTTGTCAAAGATGATTCGCACCTGTTTGGGAGTGAAGGTTCGCACGCTTGTTTCGCCTATTTCTGACAAAAAGGGTTCAAGCCAGCCTTTCAAGGTTCGTGTCGATACTTCATAAATCGCAGCAAGCTGCTTTAGATTAAGGGGCCTCACCTCCTGCTGCACATTGTTCTGCTGTTTCATACTCGTAATTATTGTTTGCATTTTCTATTGTGTGTCTGATTCTCATTGTTGTGTTCATAGTGTTAGGAATAGACTTGCACAAACTCATCTGTATTCAAGTTTAACGCCGCTGCTACCTGTGCTGTATTCAGCTTGCGTAAGGCTTTATACTCCGCAATCCATCGCCGTATCAGCTTTGGCTGCTCAATGGCAACATCAAGCTCCACTGGCTCTCTTCTGCGAATGTTGAGGTTGTTGAATTGCCGAATCAGATAGTGCTTCTGATTTGGTGTTAGGTAACCCAAATCATCTGCGCGGTAAAGGATGGAGATCATAGAGACTTTCCATTTCCTTTTCAACTCGGCGAGGCGGGGAATTGTAAGGGCTTCCTTCAAATCCTTTCGGATTTCCGTCTCCGGCATGAGCAACTCGGCAGCAAAGAGGTTGGCCTCATGCGTGATGTCCTGCTCGGCTTTGAGGTTAGTGAAGGTGTGCATTACTAGATGCCCTAATTCATGGGCGAGGGTAAAACGCTGGCGGTCGCCAAGGTGATTGCGGTTATAAACGATTATCGGGTAATTGTCTTCCGTTAGAATGCTGCGACTGTCCACCCGCGCCGTATTGAAGTCAAAAGCGGATATAGCAATTCCGTGTTCCTCTAATAGCTGGATTAAGTTATCTATCACAGCACCTTTAATCTTCCATGACTTGCGTACCTGCTTTGCGGCAAGTTGAGGCGTTACCGCATCAGAGACGTCTACAGCCGGCAGCTTCGGCAGCGGCACGTTAACCGCCCGTGTCAGGAATTGAACATTCTGCCGAATGATGTTGACTTGCGCATTGATGGGCGTGAGTATCTTCTGTGATACTACTTGCCTCCGCCTGTACCCAAGATTGTCGGGAACTATATCCGCCTTCTGAAAGAAAAATTCCTTCGGATAGTTTGTTGCGCCCGCGATTTGCTCCAAAGCCTGGACAGGCACAGGCAACACACTGTTTTCCATCTTGCTGATGTTTGATACGGAGATGCTGATTTTTTCCGCCAAATCCTTTTGATTCATACCTCTTGATTCTCTTGCCAGCACTAACATCGCCGGATTGATTGTTGTAGCCATTATCATTGATTTACTTCCAGTTCCAAAGATAATGCCGTTTCCAATTTTGCCTAAAAAATTTCTCCAAAAAGGCAAAAAAATTTCCTTTCTTGTTCGATTATGCCTGCCCGCATACCTCTCGCAGCGCCATTGTAACGTCGCGCCACTTCAACGAAGAAGCTGTCTTGGTCTATGTGCAAAATGTGCCGTTCCATATACTAAATCCGTTTTCCCTTACCTTTGGCTTGTAATTATTAGTTACAAACAGTTGATACCAATAATAGCGAAGCAAAAATGAAAAAGCAAACTTTGTTCTGGTCAAGCAATATCAAAAAGCTTCGGGAGCGGAAAAAACTGAGTCAGGAAGAGCTGGCCCAAAAGCTCGGAATCTCGCGCCCAAAGCTGAATGCGCACGAAAACGGGAAGACCAGAAATCCGCCTGCCGACGACCTAATAAATTTTTCCACATTTTTTGGAATCTCTGTGGATACCTTGTTGAAAATTGACCTTCGCAAGGTTGGCGAGCTGCGCATCCGCGAGCTGGAAGCAGGCAATGATGCATTTGCTAGCGGCACCAAAATCAGGGTGTTAGCGACAACAGTTGATAAGGCGAACGACGACAATGTCGAACTCGTACCGGAGAAGGCAAAAGCGGGTTATCGCAGTGGCTATGGAGATCCTGAGTGGATTGCTGAGCTTCCTCATTATACGCTTCCCGGACTTTCTAAGGAGCGTAAGTACCGCATCTTTCCCATTACCGGAGATTCAATGCTTCCTTACCCGGACGGCTGCTACATCGTTGGCGAGTATGTTGAAGACTGGCTTAGCCTGAAAGATGATACGCTTTGCATCCTAATTCTGAAAAGCGGTGGAAATGACTTTGTGTTTAAGCAGGTAGAAAACCGGATTAAGAATGGCAAAATATTGCTTGCTAAATCGCTGAACACGCTTTACCAGCCTTATGAGGTTCCAGTCAGCGACTTAATTGAGGTTTGGAAATACAGAGCACATCTGGCAGATACCATTACAATGCTGACCCATGATGTGACATCCGAACAACTTCTGCGAATGATGCAGGAGATGAAGATTGAGATCAGCAAGCTTACCGCAAAAACAGCAGCTTAGATTATATGCCAGCACGTATCGAGCCCGCCTGCATGTTGGCTAAAATCGCTTTGATAAGTCTCAAAAAATGGGGCATATAATCCCTATGCCAACTTATCGTCACTGCTTCTCTTTGTTTGTTGGCGAACAAAGCAAAGAGAAAGGATTATCGTGATGCCGAATTGCTTCGGCAAGTTGGCGCGAAAATCAGAGAACACCGATTAGCTAAAGGAATGACGCAAACGGAACTGGCCTTTCGTTGCAATGATGTGGATTACTCACAGATTAGCCGTATAGAACTTGGTAAAGTCAACTGTAGCCTTTCTTACATTGACCTTGTCGCCGAAGCCTTGGATTTGGATATTCATGACCTCGTGCCGAGACGCAATCAGAGAGCTAAGTCAACAGTAGATAAGAAAGACTTGCAGTAAGACATAATTATTCTGCCAAGCTCCAAGAAAAGCAAATTGTAAGGCTTCCGTTTTTCAACGCTTTTTCGGATTCCCCGTATAAAAGGGGGAAAAATCCTCTAAAGAAATAGGCTTTTTCCCCCAAGCGCGTATTGGCGCTCCGCATACTTTTATCCCAACCATTATTTTGCTCAAAATGAGCATAGTAAAACCGGGAAAAGTAATACGCGTAGCTTTTGCTGACGACCATGCCGCAGGCAGGATGGGCATTGCTATGTATCTTGAAGAATTAGGCGGTATTTCCGTAGAAATACAGGCAGACAACGGGAAGCAGCTGATTGAAGAATTAGAGAAGGCAAAGACACTGCCGGATATCTGTATTCTTGATGTCAATATGCCAAAGATGAATGGTCTTGACGCTCTAAAGGCTATTCGGACCAAATGGCCGGCAATGAAGTTTCTGGCTATGTCGGCGTTTCCATCGGAGCATTTAGTGATACCAATGATACGCAATGGTGCGGGAGGGTATTTGCTTAAGACATGCTTTCCAGAAGAAATAAAGGAGGCTCTTATTGCTATCTATGAGACTGGCTTTTACAACTCTGAATTTGTTTCTCAAAAGCTTCGGCAAACGCATGTAGAGCTTACAGATGATGAGATGAAGGTCTTGAAGGCAAGTTGCTCCGAGCAGACCTATAAGGAGATAGGTGCAAAGCTGAATAAGAGTCCAAAGAGCGTGGACAAATATCGTGATTCGCTATTCAGAAAGCTAAACATCAAAACCAGGCCCGGCCTCGTGTTGTACGCAATACAATCAGGCCTCGTGCCAATAGAAGAATTACCCAACTCTCAACTCAAAAATTCCAAATGATGAAGTTGCACACACTACTCGCACTATTTCTAAGCTCTATTATTCTTGCCTCTTGTGGTAATGGCGGCGGTTCAACATCCAATAACCACAAGGCCGACAGTCCAGCAACTCGGGTAAATACCTTTGTGGGTGGAGGTGCGGGCTATACTACTGTATTCATTCCCACCGATTCCGCGAACAAGATGATAAGTAGTTATCTACAGAGTGTTGACAGCAATGGTGGTGGCTCAACTGATAGCTCATTGCATTCGCTCATTTTCAATGCTGATTCAGTGCGTGAATACCTTAGCAACCCCGCCATTAAACACGTGAAGGTAATGTTTGCCCACACCCTGGAGTACATAAACGCAATGGGCTCAGGGCATAATGTAGGATATGAACGCGGAGCATTGACAGTAATACTTGGAGGCTACGATGAACAAGGCAACTACATTTTTTACAAAACAAATCAAGTTCCTGAGCACGCTAATGAATGCCCAATAAAATGTCCAATAACTGGTACTGCTGCAAACGATTTATTCCCAACGAACCATTAAGCCCTTGTCCTTCTATTATTTCGTAGAAACTTCTCCTGTCACTATTGGAGGATTGGTATCAGTTGTTGTTGGTATATATAGGAGGAACACCCTTGATATTGCGGCAAAGTTGCTATTACTGAACAATTGTGTAGGGTGTGTGGTTGAAATACTGGGTATTTATGCGGCGGTAAAGTACCATAACAATATGCCGATTTACGGCATTTACAGCCTCGTTGAACTCGGATTAATTACTGCCTACTTCAATTTCAGTATTCGTCAATTATACCGCAGAGGCATCGGATTAATCATAGGAGCGGTAGGAGTTATTTGGGGCATAATTCTCATCCTTTTCGTCCAGCCTCTTACAATCTTCAACTCCTACTTTTTGTATTTCGAAGGATTCATAATAATTGGGCTCTCATTCTTTGCATTTTATAGGCTGGTGCGTCTATCTGATGATTTGCAATTAGCCAAACTAAGACACTTCTGGCTGCCAGTTATTTTATGTTCATTTTGGACTATTACCTTTTTGACATGGGGACTTCATGATTACATCAACATTCACTTACCTCATTGGACTTGGTCCATAAGCCTTTCTCTCAACATTCTTAGTTGCATTATGTACCTCTCAATAGCACTTGTCTTTTGGAAGTACGATAAACTAAACCCTACCTATGAATGAATCCTATGTCATCCCTTTGTTTTTAGGCGGAACAGGCTTAGCTACCCTCATGCTACTTTTTGTTATGGGGGTTTTGTTTGTCCAAAAGAACAAGCAAAACAACTTCAAACGTAGAACGCTTGAAGCGCGCGTTGAGGAGCAAGAAAAGACCGTAAATGAAATCTCGCGGAATCTGCATGATGATGTAGCGCAACATCTCAGTCTTATCCAGATGAAGCTAAATCACATGAGCCGCATGAGTATTGATCAGATTGAAGATGATGTTCAAAAGGCAACTAAAGCTCTAACTGAGGTGATGATAGATGTTCGTCACATAAGTCATACGCTTAGCAGCGATTGGCTTCGGGATAGAGGATTAATTGGCGCAATAACCGAAGACATTGAACACATCAATGCAACGGATCAGATTCACTGCCGGATTTTAGTGGAAGGCAATGACTACGAAATGAAAGATGATGTTGAAAGGGCAATTTTCAGAATCACGAAGGAAGTCATCAACAACATGTTCAAACATTCTAAGGCATCAGTCTTTACCATTCGCATGGATTATCAGCCCGACCTTTTCACCCTTCACTTTACAGACAACGGGCGAGGATTCAATCCGCAGGTACTAAACAAAGACAGGGGCGTTGGCCTACTGAATTTACATTCTCGCGCTGAACTTTTAGGCGGCAAACTAAAGATTGATTCTGCACCGAATAAGGGCTGTGATATAGTCTTGACCTTGCCTGTCACAGAAGCTATTCGTGGGCCGATTTATACCGAGTCGTAGAGAACCTAAAATCACAAGAAAAGCTCTTAGGCAATCTTTAGGCTAAGCAGTGCCTAATATTGCCTGCTTCTGGAAAACCATTTCCAAACAATTATTCTCTATGCATGAAAGCCGCTCTGAGAGCGGCTTTCATGCTATTCGGCAATTGGGGCCCATGCCATTTAAGGGGAAAACACCCCCTTAAAAAATAGGCGTTTGCCTACCAAGATGTTCAAACCCTATTTGGAATTTTATGCAGCACACACAACATAGAAAATGCCCTTTTTGCGGCAGTAGTGTTTGGGTGCAGCAAACACAACAATCGTTCACCACTAAAATCCCAAAAGTCTATGGAAAAACCACGATGGGGATTGAAACCGGCCTCAGCTATAGTAAAAGGGAAAAGTTGAGGGAAATGGTTTTCAGTTCTTCATGGTAATCGAAAACAAGCTTATAACACCCATCCGACAACCATTGTGACGCATGTAAGTCAACGGCTAATTGAGCCTTACAAGCAATCAACTGTAAACTGGATTAAACCATTTCCCAACTTTTTCAAAACCAAACGAATGAAAGCAAGAATACAAAAATCATTCTTAAGACTGCTGGGGCTGCTATGCTTTGCCCTCACAGTCCATTCTGCTCAGGCGGCTGCGCCTTTGACAATTACCGGTACAACACCGGTTTGTAAAGGCAACACCGGCAGTTATTCGGCTTCGCCCATAAAGCCTGGCCGCACTTACACCTGGAGCACAAGCGCACAAGGAAACATTGTCGGATCTAACATCGGTTCATCTATTTCTGTCCTCTGGGGAGCTAGCGGAACAGCTACAGTAAAGGTTGTTGAATCACTTGCAGGTGCAGGAACCGATTCTGCAACTTTCACTGTTACTGTTCTGCCACTACCACAGCCTATCGTTACTTACGACGTTCAAGTAGGTTGTCAGCAGTTGCCAGTTGACTCCATGAAAGACCCTCAAGGGCACGACCCGATACCGAGCGGCAGCCACATGATGAATGACGGCGCATGCATCAAAGTATGCGAAGGCAGCACGGTTAATTACACGGCTGCAGATGGACTTACCGGAAGTTATTATAGCTGGTCTGTTACAGGTGCTACATCTTACAATAGCACAGGCAACCCTTGCACTGTTACCTGGGGCGCGCCCGGGTTTGGAAGCATTACGGTTAAGGACAGCACTGCTAGTGGCTGTGTTGGTACAAAGACATTCTGCATTGAAATTATTGAGAAGCCACATGCGAAATTCTGGGCATGGCCGGATAGCACACTGACGAGCATTAGTGTCTGCCTGAATGCCTATGTTGTTTTTGTCAACAAATCTTATGGTTCTGCCAGCTCACCGATCATGAGCTACTATTGGGATTTTGGAGACGGCACAATCGTTACTAATCCCAATCCTAACAATCCTGCTCCAATAACCCACCAGTATACCTCTTCTGGTGGCTTTCATGTGATGCTCGTGGCCACTAATGCTTGTGGTTGCCATGATACTGCATACATGGATGTAAACGTGAATGACCAGGAAGGTATAAGAATCCACTGTCCGGCGGTTGTCTGTGGAAATGATACCACATCCTATTGCATAGACGACGCTGTTCCACCAAACCCTCCATGTGGCATTTACCAATGGACATTCATCGGCAGCTCCTCCACACCTACAAATACGCCCTGTGTAAATGTAAAGTGGGACCAAGTTGATTCTACCGGCTTTGGCTATATCATGTTTGATTCGCAGCCATGCCCTGGACTTGCGTGTCCCGGCGTAACTACAATGAAGATTCCTGTTATCCTTGATACAGGATACATCTTTGGCCCTTCCGTTGTCTGTCCGGGCAAGCAGTACATCTACAACCTGCCACAGTGGCCTACCACGCAATTCAACTGGACAATTGTTAGCTCCACTGGCGCAACCATTGCTCATACCGATCAGAACAATGAGATTGCTGTTACCACACATGGCTCTGGCACCATTACGCTGAAGTGTAATTACAAGAACACACTCTTGGGCTGTGGCGGTATTGCTTACAAGACTATCACAGTAGGTTCTGCGGTAAGTGTAAGCGGTGCTACTAAAGCTTGCATTAATACCTCTCAAACGTATACGCTTAGCTCTGGTACTGGCAACTGGACATTACAATGGCCTAATGGTTCTACTACCACAAGCACGGGTACAAGCAGCTATTCACCTACGTTTACCGCTGCAGGTACTTACATCCTGTCAGTTAGCGGCAATTTCTGCGCGCCTGACCCGATGACTATTACTGTGCGTCCGAAGCCTGCTAAGCCTGATAGCTTGCTCGGCCCAAGCAATGCCTGCCCTGGCTTCCCAACACCGTATACAGCCAAGTTTGCGCATGCAGGCTCTGTATTTGCATGGTCAGCTGCTGCTGGCTCTGTTAGCCCTACAAGTGGCCCATCTACATATGCGACCTTCACAGGTAGCGGTCCTTGGGTTGTGAAGGTTTGGCGTGAGGATGTAGCAGACCCACACTGCGCTTCTGATACACTTTCCAAAACAGTTGACCCTGTAGTAATCAATCCCAATATTACTGGTCCTGACACCGTTTGCTCCAGCACTTATAAGAGCTATGCAGCTAACTATGTAGGTGGGGATGACTACTCTTGGTCGATAGTACCAAGCGGTTACGGAAGCATTGCAACTGGAAATGGCACAGGTAATATATCTGTTCTTTGGAACAATGTGGCAAACGCTACTGCATGGCTAATTGTAAAAGTTACACGTTGCAATATCAGTAAGCTTGATTCTCAGTTGGTGTACATAAAGGATGTTCCGAGTTTCGTGCTTCATCCATCGGACGATACTGTATGTCGTGGTGTACCTGTAACATTCACGCTATCTCCGACGCTCAGCACCTTTACTTCAATAGCATGGGATTTCGGCGATGGCAATACCGCCTCAACAGGCGCTTCTCAATCGCATACCTACACTACACTTGCAATGGGCAATTATTCACCAAATATTTCCGTGGTGGTTACTGACCCAAATGGTTGCACCGCTAAAGTGCAGGCTGACACAGTTGTAACTGTTATTCCTTCGCCTGTTGCGAATTTGACTTCTCCAAGCTCGCGCACCGGCTGCCCAAGTGTAGCAGCTGATTTGTACGCTACGATTCAGTCTGGCTATGGAATCATCGATTCGTTCTTCTGGTACCAGAATGGCACATTCATTACAGGTAGTGCTTGTGCTACATGTAGTACATATCATGCCACAACCCCAGGCACATACTACTGCGTTGTGAAGAACACCAATGGTTGTACCGCTACAACAAATAGTATCACGCTCAGTATTGACTGCGGCGGTGGGACAGGGGGAAATGGCAGCCCTTGTATAGTATCTCCTACGCCGACAGTGGCAGTAACAGCTTCCAACAGCTCTTGCGGACACATTACGTTGCATGGGACCTATACAACTGGAGGTAGCAGTCCTTTCTATGACTACCCAACACAGGTAATCTCTCACACCAACAGCAGTGGCACGGGTTACTACGATGCTGACTGTGTGTTTGACTTGGCTGGAGTTTATGATTTTACTTTCCATGTCTCATATGCCGGCACTAACAACGGCAGTCCTTGTACATCCGATGTCCAAGCTGTTGTTTATGATACTATCCCGTATATAGCAGGTCTGGTACATAAGATTTCGTGTACAGGCTCTACCTACACCGTCAATCTTTTAGACCATTCCAACTACTTTGCTGGCACACCGATTACATCGTACACGTTGTATGAGGTTGGTAACGCTACACCTCTCCAAAGTGGCAGTACGGCTACCAACTATTCTACAACTTCTCTGTCGGCAGGTACTCACTACTTCCACCTGGTAATTAGCAGAAGTGGTTGGCCTTCTTGCGATGCTTATGATACGGTTGACATTCCTGTATTACCTAGTGCATCTTTCAGCGCTAGCCCCAGTACACCATGTGTACTTACGGCGGTGGTGAGTATGACTAATACAAGTACGCCTTTGCCTCTTTCGTCTATGACATATGCGTGGACGTTTGGAGATGGAACTTCCAACTCGCAGTCTCAGCCGCAACATACATACACTGCAACCGGCGTGAAAACAATTCAATTGACTGCGACAAATCAGTTTGGGTGTACAAGTACAACATCGCATACAGTAACCGTAGGAAGCAATCCTCTGGTCGGAGGAATAATCGGGACTTCGCCGTCCGGCACGCCGTGCTATGGAACTCCAGTTACATTATTCTGGACTAGCTCATCTGGCTCTCCGACAATCTACAATTGGACTTATAACTCTGTACCATTTAGCACAGCGTCTACCGTCAATGTTTATAATTCAGGTAGCTATGTGGTAGAGGGAAAAGATGGAAATGGTTGTAGGGTTGTGCCGCCTGCTCTGGCCGTTAGCTTTGTCGTTGTGCCCCACCCAGTAATCACAGGCAATCCAAGTCAATGCGTGGGTAATACTTTTACTTTGGACGGATATGCAGGTAGTGACCCAACGTATCAGTACCAATGGTACTTGAATGGTTCGGCAATGAGCGGGGAAACAAATCCATCGCTGACACAAACCATCAATACAACTGGCACTTACAACTACAAGCTTAAAATAACAGTACCAAATGGTGCAGGCTTCTGCGATGACACGAGCACTACGTTTACTGTTACAGTGTACAACCCTTCGCCTGACCCGACAATCACCTACTCTGTGCTGGACTGCAACACCTACAACGTAGAGCTTGACGGTTCTAATCCAGGCTACTCGGGTACTTATAACTGGAGTAATGGACAAAGCGGTGCAACGGTCTATACGTATGCTGGCGGCCCTTACAGACTATGGTTTACAGACACGCACGGTTGCGTGAGCCATACTGACGTGGATGTTCCGAAAGACCCACGCAACTATATGTGGATGTTCCCGAGCGGCTGCTATACATTATGCGACCAGGCGCTCACTACATCTTACATCCTAGGTCCAATACAGTTCTTTAACTATTGGGCGTATTTGCGCGGTGGTTCTCCTGACCTGTCCAACGTTAACTCATCGCCTTACAATTACCCTTATTACATTCCAGGCCCTGGAACCTACAATCTGGAATTGAATAACGGCCTGTGCGATGACATAAGCGACCCAATGGACGTAACTGTTATCCACTGCGCGTCCTGTACTGATGTCACAGCTTCCGTCATTAACGTCTGGAAAGCTTACAATGATTTCATTTGCAGGGATTCCATTCAGGTGCAGTTTAATAACCTGTTCGGCATGTCTGTCAATTACAACATCAGTGCTATTCATGGTTCT
This sequence comes from Bacteroidota bacterium, assembly GCA_018267625.1. GTDB lineage: Bacteria > Bacteroidota > Bacteroidia > Chitinophagales > Chitinophagaceae > UBA1952. The sequence continues at coordinate 21,890 of JAFDYC010000046.1, read as the reverse complement.
ATTCTGTATGGCGCAGGTAATTCTATGCCTGCTGGTGTAAGTACAGCGAAATACCGTTATGTGGCTAATCCTGGCTTTAGCGGTCCTGTTGATACGCTTGTGATTAAGGTCACTACGCCAACCGGCAGCATTTGCTATGTGAAAGTGCCATTCTCAATTACGCCATGTGCTAACAGTTATGCACGCTTCGCGCCAAACGGCCAGAGCAATGGCTCAACAGTTGGCAGCAGCTTAGCTATAATGAGTGTAGCACCGAACCCTGCAAACAGCGAGGTACGGATAGAATACGAGTATAGCGGTAAGCAGAATGGAAACAGAGCAATAGAAGTTTACGACATGACCGGCAGAAACATCGCCCACTATACGGTGGATAGCGGTAGCGGAAGCTGGCAGCTGAACGTAAGCAACTTTGCTGCTGGAATGTACACAGTGACTCTCCGTGAGGGCGGTAAGGTATTGCTTAAGAGCAAACTTGCCATAACTCACTAACCGACGAAGATTTGAGGCTGTCTCATAAAATGGGACAGCCTCATTCTTTTCTTTAAGCTAAATAATTTATTCTCCTTATTTCGATAAATCAAATGGCGAACAACATGCTAATGAAGAAGTCACTTCTCCTCGTAATAACAACAGCTATCACTATTATTAGCTCACAAGCACAAACTTGGCAGTGGGGTAAAAGTGGTGGAAGCACGGATAACACAAATGCCAATTCTGGATACATCGAAAACGTAGTAGATATAGCTACTGATCCTAATGGCAATAGCTATCTTCTTGCTGTGGTCGGTAAGGGCTCCTTGAATTTTGACGGGCATACCAAGACCGGTTATGGCCCAATGCACTGGTTTATCGTTTCCTTGAGTTGTAATGGAACATACCGTTGGTCCAAGGTAATTGGGGCTTATAACCCAGCTGTGCCCACAGCGGTTAAGACTGACGCTTTGGGAGGCGTGTATGTATTCGGGCGAGTTTCTTCAAGTAATTCATTAGGCTATGCCCATTTTGACGCCGACACGGCGCTTGGCTTTAATGATAAACGCCTAACCCTTTTAAAGTATGATACATCTGGTAACTACAAATGGCTGCGACAACCCGAAGCCGATACTGTTACAGCTTACGGGTCTAATAATTTTCCATTGGAGCTTGCGGTAGACCCTAATGGAACTTGTCATTTGCTGTGTTACCTTACTCCGGGCGCATTTGCTAAAGGCAATTATGTGAATACAGCGATCGGGACGCACATTTTGAAGTATGATGCGTCTGGAAATTTTATTGGCAATGTTACTCTACCGATAACTGGAGGTACGCCAACCTCCTACCAAAATCTAAGAATGGTCCACTCACAGAATAGTGGCAAATACTATCTCAACAGTACAAGTTTTGCGCCGGGCTCACCCAAGCTCACTGTAAACGGCTCAACCTACTCGGAGACATTTACTGCTGCCTTTAGCGGAACAGGCACATTTCTTTGGGGCAAGCAGACTACCGCGAATTGGGAAATTTATGGTCGCCCCGCTTTAGATGCAAATGGAAAGCTTTTCATCGCCGGATCTTGTCGGGATGGCGATAGTTTCAATGGCTACACCGGTAGTGGTATTGGAATTTTTGGAGGTCCTGTTGTATCCGCAATGGATACGAATGGGACAGCTCTTTGGACTAAAGCATCGGTGACAAATGGCGCTGCGATTGCAGGAGCGATAGTTTCAAAAGGGAGCGAAATAGCAGTTACCGGATATTATCCCTCTAAACTCAAATGGCAAGGTGCTACAGATTCATTCAAACAGGGATTTAATAACGGCTATAATGTATACATCGCTCGCTTAAATGCTTCAACCGGCGCATATATTAAGCAGGATTCCCTTTACAGTCCGGCCACTTACGACGAAGCAGGAACAGCCATCACTGTTGACAAGAACGGTAATTACTATGTCGGCGGCTACTTTTATTCACAAATAAAAGTGGCAGGTACGACCCTTACAAACATTGGTGGTGAAACAGATTTCTTTGTTGCTAAGTATGGTGTATCAAACTGCAACTGCATAATGCCTGTTGCAGGCTTTAGCTCCAATATCAATCCTACTACTAAGGTTGGTTCCTTCACATACACAGGTACAACTCCAGTCGACAGTGTCCGCTGGAATTTTGGAGATGGAGGTACTTCCACACAAATGAATCCCACACATACTTTCTCCAACGGCACCTATAACGTCTGCGTTACTGTTTACAATAGCTGCGGCTCTAATCAATATTGCAACAACGTAACCCTTTCAGTGAAGGGGCTTGAAGCACTCGGCAATGTCAAGGTCTATCCAAATCCTGCGAATAACTTCTTCACGATAGAAGGCGCAGTAGGCGCTACAGCAACCCTGACCAACAATATCGGCCAGCGGGCCATGCAATTCAGCGTAAATACAGATAAGCAAGTAATGGACATCAGCTCATTGCCAAGCGGTATGTATGTCCTTCAGCTTACAGATTCTAAAGGCAACCACGGCGCTATGAGCTTCGTGAAGCAATAGTCTTCTTCCCCTCAGACAATGCGGCTCCGGTAACACCCTGAAAAGGGTGACCGGATGCCCATTGCTATTATCAATTCTATCGCCAGGAGAACGCTGAAAATCCCATTCAAAAGAGTAAGCACCTGTTAGCCGAAAAAGGTTATTAGAGTAGGCATTTACAAATCCTAATCAATCAATCATGAGCTGGAACACAGTTGACGACAAACACAAGAAAAAGTATGACAGAAATTTCGTCGCATGTGACGAAAAGTATGAGCGTGATTACATCATCAATACCATTCTTGAACAATTTCCCCGCCTTTCACGTGCAAGCGTAGAAGCTGCGGTAGATAGTTGTTGCAAGACAATCCCCGCGCCGCGTCCGAGGGACAAATTCCTTGAATGCCTGAAGGGCAAACTGAACACTTATTAAAACCCCAAATCTTATTCATCATGATGAAGGTTTTAGTATCCTCAATTTTCACAGCATTGCTTTTGATAGCTTATCATCCAAGCGATGCACAGAGGCGGTATTCTGGCAGTCACCATACGACTTCACATGGTGGTACCTATTCCAGTGGCCGTGGCAGTTCTCATAAGGGAGGCCATTACCGAAATACCAACACTGGAAACCATTACGGAAGACACAAGAAGTAAGAGGCGCTTTTTGTGAATGCACATCTTGCTTGTCAATGCGGCTCCGGCATCCTCAATAAAAGGATGACCGGATGCCCATTGGTTTCAAATTTTAATTAAGTAATGATAAGCTTAGGTTTCTGAGTTCATTGTCATGATGCGATTGATTTTTATTCTTATTATTGAAATGAGGATTCATTGGCATAATCTTGCCAAGCATCTTTTCCTTTCGTATTCTTTCCAGAATGAGAAGACGATTCTTGCCGCCAGTTGAGCCTACGGAAGCGGGAGAAATATTACAGTACATAGTTGGTGGCATTTACAGTATCATACAAGAACAGTTCGGCGAGCGGGATGCGGAAATCTTCAGACTATCTGACGCAGGCGAGAAGGTTCATCAGCTTGCAATATCATTTGGACTTAGTAATAGCCGCATCAAGCAAATCATAGCAAGTGTTGAGCGATTTATATGGAACTGCTTTAACGGAGACCGTCTCAGGATTTTGCCGCTTATTCAAGATTTGAAAAGCAAAGAAGAAAAGGTGGAGCTTATCCTTTTAGCCGCAGGATATAAGATTGACAAGGCATATTTCAGTTCGCTGAAAAAATGCGAAGAGTTAGTGGTAGAGCAGCAACCAGCCAAGACAGAGCTTGACAAGCTTGACCTAAACGCCCGGAGCAGGAATGCACTGATTCACCACAATGTGACGACTGTAGAAGACCTCTGTAAGTTGAAACACCGCGACCTTCATTTTATGAGGGGTATAGGCCCTGATTCAATCAACAACATTAAAGAAGCACTGGGAAAACAGGGCCTTAATCTAACAGAGTAGGACGCTCAATAATGTCCATCAATGAAATGCTCAATCGGCCAACTATAGCCATAGTTGATGATTATCCACGCTGGCGAAGCTTTCTGGAATCTTATCTTACTGAACAAGGCTTTGATGTCCTATGCAAAGCAAAAAATGGCAAAGAATTTCTTTCCTTTTTGCAGTTAGCGGATAGTGTTCCGGCTCTATGTATTCTGGACATTAATATGCCGATAATGAATGGATTTCAGACAGCGAATGCATTGCGTGAACTATATCCGTCTATCAAGATTCTTGCTTTCTCGATGGAAATCGGGCGAGGTATGGTAAACAGAATGCTTGATTCCGGAGCACACGCCTTTCTTGCGAAAGGAGTAGCGCCACAAGACATCTCACAAGCCTTGTACAATTTGCTGGAAAGTCATTCACAAACACAGATACCTAATGCCGCTTCCAATCGTTCTTGAAATTGTTTTCTATGTTGCATTCTTCTCAATAGGCATAGGACTTGGGCTTATTATCGGAAGAGCAATTGGTAAGCAAATCGGAAGAAAGGAGGTATTGAATGAGTTTCCATTGCTTCAACAAAACATCATTAGCAACGCACATAGCAGTGCAAGTAATAAGACTGCAGATCAGTTGCTCAGCTCGATAAGTAACAATTTCAGGCATCGCCTTCGGTGAAATTTGCCATTGCCTCAAAGAAATAGGCTTTTGCCTACCTCTAATTATTCATTAGCGGAGCATATTTGGGCGTGAATTAGTAATTCGTGAATCTGTACGGTTGCTTTTACTAACCCTATAACTCTGCAATGCTTACTGAAAACTCAAAAAAGGAAAAGAACAAACTTCTGAGAAGAATAGGCGCCAATCTCAAAGCTATCCGTAAGGAAAAGGGCATTGAGGTTAAGCAAATTTCAGCGTGGCTCGAACTGAGCCAGCAGGCTTACCTAAATATGGAAAATGGTAAGACCGATTTTAGTCTAACTCGAATAATAGAGTTGACTCAGTATCTGGAAGTTGATATAAACAAACTACTGGATATTGAATGTCCTGGTATGTTCTATAAGTCCGAAGGCAATCAAATGTTTAGTTACAACCATAGTGGCAATTTGAAAATTGCCGACAGGGATGATAGTGTTACAAGCCTCTTACAAGGTCAGCTCATTTTCTTGCGTCAGCAATGTGACCATCTCGCTGCAATGATTGGCCTTCAAGAGAATGCTAAACCCCGTTAAGGGATCAGCGAGACATGTTTATTTATGCAAATGCGGACAATCAACATTGCTACCTCTTTTTACAAACGTTCTCGGCTGGCCAAATGTGTAAGCTAAAATAACAGAGCAATTGATAAAGCTTTGGTGATTTTGGATTCGGTAATTATAAGTCTCTCCTTTTGAATAGTTGAGCGTAATTCCTTGCAAATAGTAAGGGTCAGTTGAATTTAGCTGAATAGAACAGAGTATGCCTACACTAAACGCAGACATGTTTTTAAACGGATGATAGCTGGCACCAAAATCCAACGTAGGCAAAAAGTAGGCGGGAGTTAACCTACCTGTGTCTTCTGTTCTGGAAATGATTAAATCCGTATTGTCAGGGTCTTTCTTGAGCGCAATAGTGCCCCTTGTCATCGTGTACGAAGTGCTTAATATTCCTAAAGAAGTCCCCAAATAGAAATCGCCGGTCTTATCGTTTATCAAAAAATCCTTCCCGAATAAAAAGGGAACGACGCCACTTTCAAAACGGCGTTCCCAGGTAAATGGATAGGGATTATCCTGCAAGATTGCAATCTGGTTTATGGCATTTACTGTAGTTCTGTATTGGTTGTAGCGAAGACCTGTCTTAAAAAAGTAATTGCCCTTAAAGTAAAATTTGTTAGTCAATTCTAAGCCAAAGTTTACTTTCCTATTATCCCAATTGAAAACACCTTCTTCAACCAGGAAGTGATTATTGGTAACGGTGTATGACCCAATAATACCTACACTGGGTCTTAGCGCTTGGACATAAGTAGCTTGACTAAGCAAAATGCAGGTGGCAACAGCAAAAAATATTCTGGGCATAAGAAATGAGGTGTAAAGCAAGAAGTACCGCTACAACATTTTGGATGTTGTAGCGGTTACTCACTTTGGATTTAGAGGATTTCTTAGTTAACGGTTATCTGGTGAGATGTGATATAATCGCCAACCTTGACTTTCAAAATCTGGATTCCCTTTGGCAAGTTAGACACATTTATATCCTTGATAGAGGTTACTCCACGCGTTACTTTACCTGAATAGAGTTCACCAAGCTGGCGACCCAAGATGTCAAACGCTGTAATTGAAACGTTAGCATCATCAACTTTAGATTCAACATCGCAGTTAAGGACGCCGGATGATACAGGGTTTGGATAGAAGTGTGCCGTTTGGGCAGTAACTGTTGTCGAGGCCGGTGCCATACGAGCTGAAGGATTGCCCTGGTTGAGCACAGCAGAACTAATATCCAATCCACCATCAATGTAGGTGATTACCGTCAAGTGTTCCCCTTCTGCTAATTGCACATTCAGGTCCTTTGTCAATGAGATATTGTTTAGATTGAAGCCTGCAGAATCAGCATTCTGAATCTGGCTTAACTCACTTTCAGTTAGGCCTGCGAAAACGCCGGTTGCAGTAACAATATTCTTTGATACGGAAAGCTCACTTGAATCCACTACGTTGAGGAAGATGCCCAAGTGCCTAAGTGAATCCGAAGCTTGTGCCTGCTCATCAGTTTCATTCTCATTCTCCTTTACGACGAGTATTTTGAACTTGGAGAAATAGTTAGAAGAATTGGCAATGCTAACAGTGCCTTTCAAGTTATTAATAACCAGTTGTTGGTCGTTTACAATGTCAACTGGGCCGCTGACATCACCGAATGAGAACCCGCGTTCAGAGAAGTTGGCGAGCTTATCAGCGTCCATTTCGTAAGTGCCCTCAGCGCCAGTCTTCGTTCTGCCATTAAAGTTTGACTGAGTTACATGCTGACCGCTAAAATCCAGAACAGTCTGGATATAGGAATTGTAGTTAAATAGACCACCTTGGAACCAGCCGCCATTGATGATTACATCGTGGCCTGTACCCGAGCGGCTACATGTAGCTGTCCGGACCCGTGAGCATGCTTTGTCTTCGCTACTGCATATGTTGCTCCATGCCCCCTTCGGGTTAGTACCAACATACTGTCCCACTTGGTTGTACCCAGTTGGATAAGTGGTGTAGGTCAATAGCGAGATTTGCGCGAATGCCTGATACTTTTGGTGGAAGAAACCACCGCACCAGCTTCTTACTACAGTCCAACCATCTGCTGAAGCTTGATAATGACAGGCGAGTGTAATAGCAATAATTGTAAGAACTTTTCTCATAAGAGGATTTTTGTTGTTTCGCCCTAAGTGGATATACACTAAAGAGGCTGCTTGTAAGTTTGTTGTTGCCTACTATTAATTGGGTTTCAGCTTCTCCCAGCACATTTGGCCAATTGCGCTGCAAAACTATTTTGGTGCATTTTCAGCCTTTCAATTTTGGCTTGATTTGATTCAAGTTTTACTGGTTATTCCAAATGATAAACACAAAAAAACTGTGTTACGATAGCCGCAGTTTTTTGTCTGAAGAGTAGGTTTTTGCCTCAAAAAAAATAGGCATTTGCCTACCAGTGAAATAGAATCTGGTTTAGACATTTATCCTCGTGAATTAGTACCTGTGTTTGCTCATTCCTAAAACCTTCACCTTGCCAAACAATATTGAAAGAATGAAAGAAGGTCGCAAAGACCTTACAGACTACGTTATTCACTTCACACGAGGAATGAATAGCGAAAAACCCTTTGCAGTTCTAAAGAAAATTGTTCAGGACGGCTATTTGGCCTGTGGATGGTCCTTTCGCGGGGTGCGTCGGACCATCTTTGGTTCGAAGCCGGCTGTTTGCTTTTCTGAAACGCCCCTTTGTGGATTCGTGGATTATGCTCAAAAAAGACACAGCAATCTTATCTCCACGTACGGAATCTTTCTCCAGAAGAAGCATCTATTTGATGCTGGCGGTCGTCCTGTAATCTATGGAACTACTCTGGAGCCAGACGAAAGAGTTGATTCTGATATCCACTACGTTGATGGAATTGCAGAAAGTGAGCAGTACCGTTACATTCTAACGACAAGTATCGACGGGAAAAATGATTGGACGCATGAGCGCGAATGGCGCTGGGCGAACTGGCGTGGCTACTCGAACGACGATGGGATATTTCCCCTTTGGAAAATTGGTCAGAATGAACCTTTTCAGAATTACAATTTTCAATTCTGGCCGATAGGGCTAATAGTCTCCCGTGAATCTGAAGCAGAGCAACTTCAGAAAATTCTTCTAAACAATTACCTACTTGAAAGTGAGACATTAAATAAGCAGGAGGAAGATGTGTTTCATGGGAAATTTCATACGCTGTTTTCGTTCAATGCAATTCAGCGAACCTTCCTGATTGTATTAGATAGATTTTCTACGACAGAGAAAAAGATCTTCACAATCGAAGAAATAATAAGCAACCAGAAGCACATCAGAATGAACGATGTACTGCGATCTGAAGGACTTGTTGCAATATAGTCTTCCTAAAACATCAAGTTGGAATATCTCCACTACTATAAATCAACAGCAAATGAAGAGTATTCAGAATTGCGAAATTCTACTCGAGTAGAAAATGTGCTTTTATGATAGGTGATGTAACAGGTTACTTTCTGCTCTCTGATAGATAACTCGGGCTAAACAATGTATTTTACTATGAAACTTTACATTAAGGTTACTGCATCAATTCTGCTTAGCTTGTTAAGTAGGACTGCAGGGGCTCAAATGCCGGATTCGGTCCATTTATTTTTTGGTCTCGGAACCAATTTTGACTTTCTGAACAGTTCCTTCAAGCTGAACAATGTTTATGGTGAACTGAAGTATATCAATGACAGGGTTTTTACTGCCGGTAGTACCGTTGCGACCTCTGCCCCGGCTGGTAGCACAGCACCTATAGTTGCCCCAGGAACGCTTGATTTTCGTTTAGAGCTTGGTGGATACAGAGGGCGGGCGCTATCTCGAATTGATTCAGATGCTTTTCTTTCTTCGCTTTATATTAATCCATACGCACCAGTCACAGGTGATTCCCTCAATATTGTAAGCCAACGTATAAAAGCGCAAAGGCGTTTTAGTCTTGACCAACTCAGCCTTTATGCAATACCTGGCATAACATACAACATCAACAATAATGTCCGCATTGGTTTAGGTGCGTATATGGAAATGTACCGGGTGGAAAATTCCGTATTGTATAGCAATTCAGAAGTGATAGAGTCTGATTCGTCTCGCGTCCCTAAAACAAGCCGAGTTGTTTCACACGAGTTTAAAGATAGTGTTGGTAACACTCAGACTTATGGATACTTCGGACTGGCGATTCCATTAACTATCATTGAGGACAAAGTGCATATCAGATTCAAGGCTGTGATTGGCCGCGTAATTTCCGGAAGTGCATATTTGCCTTATCCTGGTATTGAGCAAGGAAAGTCGTTTTACCTTTTTGACGTCTCAATTATGGAACCCCATTCCAAATTCTCGGTTATCGCAAATATCAGAGGCTTATTCCCTAATAGCTTACCGATTTGGAGTGTTTATCTCACGAAGCAATTTGATGTAGCAAAGCTATTTGAGTAGTGGGCTCTTAAAGTCAATCCTCACTCTTTATAATCTCAACCACCCTAACCACTATGAAGTACACAAACCTAATTCTAACGGTCATCGCCATTGCACTGATTGGGCATCTATTGGTCCTCACAGGTATTTCACCTATTCAGCGCGCATATGCAACGCCACCAGTTGGTAATTCAAACGTCATGGATGTGCGAATTATCGGTATCGGTTCGGGCGAAAACTACGTGCCACTTAAGCCAGCTCCTGGCCGATTGGTAAATCCTGCTGCTTTACCTGTTGTAATTGTAAAGTAATATGCGGAATATAGCAATCATCATCAACAAAAATTGGGAAGCCGAACCAGCACTGGCAGCTATGTGTAGTGCTGAGTTTAGACCTATTAGCTTGCCTTTCCCAACGGTATTAATAAGCAATCAGGATAAGAAATTCACTTCTGATAAAGCTCGTGCAGTTTTTGAAATTCACGAATCAGGAGATACTTCTAAGCCAATAATTCTTCAGGCCAAGGTTTGGTGTATTCAGGATTTAATGGACAAATCCAAAAGTTCTTCCAGTTCGGAAGAAAAGTACCAGGTGTTGACCAAAATGTTGAATAAAGAATCACCTGAATTAATAATTGCTGTCGGCACGGCGGGATATTATTTCGATGAAACGTCTTATGCCGGATCTGTCGTTGTAGGGAGCCGGTTCTTCGTTCATAATGGCAAAACAAAGAATGAACCTAACCCTCTTACGAATTTGTTGCTGCCAGAATTTGAAACACTACTTCCTCAGAATGTAAATCCTGACCTTTTCACCAAATTATTCCCGCCCCATCCACTTTCTATGAAGCCTAAGATTGAGCCGAAAATGCTAAGAGTACCTAACAATCCTACAGCGCGTGCAACAGTCTTAGCAAGCCAGTTCTATACAGCAGTTGGTTCTGTCAATATCACAGACTATGGTGAATATGCCTGGGTGGATGCAGAATCCGTAAATGCCTTCCGCGCAGTAAATCAAAAGTTACCAATTGGCTCCTTAGAAACAACGCATGGCGTAATCAGACTTAGCTCCTTAGCTCCCTGCATATTTGTTTCGGCTATCACCGACCGTGAAGGTCATTTTGAATTGGAGGTGAATCCTGGCCAGAACTACGTTTCATCCTTCAATGCGGGAGTTGTATTGGCGCAGATGCTGGCAGATTTAGGAATACTTATTGCCCAGAGTCCAACCTTTTCTTTTACTCCGTAACAAAATTGCTTTTAGCTTTCTAAATTCACAGTATCCTGTGTTGTAGATGTAACCCAAGTGCGCCGATATTTTGAGCCGATTCTCTTCAAAAAAACTAATTGCATCCCGACCCTTTACGAAAAAGGCCGAGGTCGAAACCTTTCTCCAATTCACGCTTGGACTGGATTTCATCAATGACCCGGACCCGAATTTAAAAAATATTGTCGCAAGGATTTTAGATGCAGAAGCTGGCCTGGCTAACCATATGTCTAAAGAGCAGACTATGTTTAGCGATTCAATGCGTGATCATACCTACAGGACAGATGAAGCAAGGTGGGAGCTTCGGCAAACAATTATTGACCAGCTATGGAGATTACCTCGCTTAAACAAGGACGAGGACATTTTCCTTGGGGAAGCTGGTGGCGGTGCATTACCCAACTCTGGGGTCAAAAAGGAACGGCAGGCTTTTTTTGTAATCGGGTTGCCTGCTTCAGGTAAGTCCGGGATTGCCGTTGATGTAGCCGAGGAGTACGGGGCAATTATGATAGATTCGGATTTTGCAAAACGGAAGTTGCCAGAGTTTGATGACCATTACTATGGGGCATCCATAGTACACGATGAGTCAAGCCGAGTTACTCATGGCTTTTGGGATAGTAATCCATATGATTTACAATCCCTTTACGAACTTTGCATAGAGGAGGGATGTAACATTGTGATACCCACAATTGGCAATAGACCCAGCACAATCATTGATACTGTTCGTGCGTTAAGGGAACAGGATGATTATGAGGTGCATTTACTTCTTGTTTCATTATCAAAACGTGAGGCAACAATTAGAGCAGTTCGTCGGTTTGGACAAACGAACCGGTATGTACCGATTGGTTTGATATTTGATGAATACGCTAATGACCCTTCTCACTGCTATTATTATCTGCAATGTAAACATAAGAAATTATTTAAGAGTATGGGAGTAATTTGCACTTAGGAGTGGCCTCCATTTTGCTCTGATGCAATGGGAGACACACCTGCTGCGAACTATACCAGAAAGGAGCTAATATTAGAATTACCATGAAAAGCAATCAAAAAAAGAGATTCGGCTCAAACTCAAGGAGCGCCAATAGTGCTAAAGCTGTTATAAGGCAACGTTTTATGGCGGCTAAGCAAGCAAAAGCGATGTCTTACATCGTTAAATCAGCAGACGACGAGCTTAAGTTGATGACAAAGTCATCAAAAAAGGCCGCGGTCAAGTGATGCCTGCCTGATTTTACGCAATAAAGATGTTCCGGTTGATAATTCGTCACCGCTGGAATTGTATCCTACATTAGAGGATATTCACTATACAGAAAACGTCTCTGCCTTTCAATATCGCAGGGACGTTTTTCGTTTTATATGGTCAGCCTTTAATTGTATTGACATGGGCGGCTGTCCGTCTTAGCTCTGAGCACCAAAGGCTGGCTCCGTAGAGAAATAAGGCAGCATACCTTCATAATCACCACCTATAAAAAGTGAAAGCTTGGTATTTTGCTTGCTTGTAAAGAAGCTGGTGTTGAAAACAGCATTGGAGTCGTCCTATTTGCAGCTTGTAAAAGCCATAGCAGCAAACAATACGAGTAAGGCAGAACAGCTTCCTTTCATAAAGATGTTGGTTGTATGGGAAACTTAACAGAAGTGGTGATTATGTATTGCACCGCTCACTCAAAAATATTTTGCAGCAAGTATTGCTATATCGGCGGATAGAGCGAATGTCAGACTATGATTCTATCTTCTATTTCAATTCAGATGGAAAGTCAACCATAAGTGCACCAAAAGACTTTTGCCATAACCTGGAGATCACCGTTCCTACACCCAAACTGCATCTTTTGTCACTATTGTTACATCAAAACTCGCTTTTGCTACACTTTTTGTCGCTTTCAATAGTGAGGAGTAGAGCATAAATCATAAATCGAAGCTATCGGAAGCGTCAAGCCATATGGCTTTCAAAGTGCTCGGAACATTGCGATTCCGTCAGCGCAGCCCTTGCCCGCATAGATGAAGCAATTTTTCAACTTGCTGTATTGCTTCATTGGACAAAGATGGAAGAGCATTCTTTCAGGCTTTAAAAAAAGGGACAATTCAATCCATTCCGTGCCCTTAGTTGCAGAAAAGTGCAGAAAGTGAATACAAGCCGCACGAAAGCCAAAAAGCAATTCAATTCTTACAACATTCTGCAACATTGTGCGATTAGCATGAAGTAAGCTAAATCAAGTTTAAGAAGCGGAAGGCGGCTGTCCGCGCTGAAGAAATCTTTGGACTCACAAAACGAGTACAATGAAAACAGCGCTGAAGCCAACCATCATCATCCCCTTCTTTCCTACTTATCGCAAGGAGAACAGCAACAAAAAAGAAATTGAGCCGCTTGCACTTGCTGCCTGGGATTTTGCCCGCTGCGCCCTATGGCCTGAGCAGCAATTCACGACCAAGCAAGTAGACGCAGTGATGCGCTACATCCGCGAATATTTCAAAGCTGCAATAGGAAAGCGGCGGGCCTTCTCTGCGCTCTGCCAACGCGTAATTCTTACCAAAAAGTACATCAGCAAGTCATCCGAACGCTTCGTTCCAGAACCGGCTATTTGGTTCAACCGACGTTATCCTTTTGGATTTGCAGGAACTCTCCCTTGGTTTCAAAATGTGGAGCAGCGCCGGAAGGAAGTGCCGGGCTATCTCGGTCACATTGAGGAACTGGCAGAAGGCTATTACACCTATGCGATGAAGCCCACCAAAAAAGCCCTTATCAGGTTCCGGTCACGAATGGAAAACCATCATGCGCCAAGCCTGCAGGAGCTGTTCCACGCACTTACGCAACCAAAAGAAAATACCCAAAGAGCATAAAATGAACCAGAAAAATCAGAGCAACATAACGGGCATCAGCTTCCCCCTGAAAGCATACACAGTCAGGCAGCTTGCAGACCTGTATGGCGTAACCACAAAAACCTTCCGTCGGTGGATAGCGCCCTTCAATGAAGCAATCGGAGACAGGCATGGACACTTCTACAACATCATCCAGGTCAAGTGCATTGTGCAAAATCTGGGAGTGCCAGGGGATGTTGTGGTAGAATAATTCCGAAACGCGCCAAACAGGGATGAAGAGTGCCAAATTCTCGCCAAACGGAAAAAGACACCGCTGATTGGAACGGTTGAATCCGCTTAGAGAGAGTACCCCTTCTTCGTCATTGCATCTTTGATATATACCCGGCAGGTAAAGCCCGGACAAGAGCGATGAAAAATTACAAGGACAACACTGGAGCAGGGTCTGTTCGCGCCAAATCGAGACAAAAAACGCCAAGTCCTTCCCAACGCAGAAAAGTTGGAAATCATTGATACCAACGAATCCAGATAGAGAAAGTACCCCTGCCCTGTTGATGCATCTTTGATATATACCCGACACGAAAATCCCTTACGAAAAGCCTATGAAAACCCATACAGACGGTGCTGTTCCTTTCACCTCCACGCTGCTTACGGCCAGCATCCTTTTAGCGCAAATTGACATGCACGGACTGTTTGACTACGCACTTAAAGCCGGAATAGGCGGCGCTATCTGGCTTGGCTACAAAGTGGTGGCAGACAGAATAGACCGATATCGCAAAAAGCGAGAAGCGACAAGCAAGTAACAAGCGACAAATACAACAACCTACAACCCAAAATGAACAAACTACTCACAATCGGAATACTCGCAGGAGGAGGATTGCTCGCCTACCGCGCCTTTCAGCTCAATGCACTTGCTGGTAACATCACCACTCGAATGACCGGTGTAAGAGTGCACCAGCTCAACCTTAGTGGTCTTACGATTGCGGTAGGTGTTGCCATCAACAATCCAACAAAGAGCACTGTTGCCATTTCTAAACCCGTTGTAATACTCACTTCAAATGGTCAGTACATTGGTGAATCTGATGCAGAAGGTCAGGTATTCAATGTTGCCGCGCAGAAGGTTTCTTCCATCGGAGAGATACTGATCAAGATTCCGCTCACCAGTGCTATGACCATCTTCAAAGGCATTAACCTCTCTGGACTGTTCGCAGCTTTCGGAGGACAATCATTACAGACAGTAGCACAGACGGCGCTCTCGCAAATCAAAGTACCGATTGAAGCACAGATTTCCTTCTACGCAGATTCGCTCTTCGTCAAGTTACCTCCGGTGCGCGTAGTCTAAGCCCACGTTCCAAACCAATCACTGCAACCAATTAAAGCTCCTCAAAAGGGCTAACAGAATCCCCATGCCAGAAACAAGCATTCCATATCGTCCAGATGACCGCGAGATAAGCGCAGGACAGCGTGTGCTGCGGACTGATGGGGCGAAGTACAATCAGTTCTTTCCGCCGGCAAAGAGCGAGGATAAGGTTGTGTTTGAGGACGCTGAGGTAGATGATACGCTGAAGCTGATGGAGCGGGTGATTCACACCTACATTGACGACACAAAGCAGATCGCGCAGCAGTTACGCAGAGGCAGCACAGATGAAACGGTAAAGGCTATCTGGGATTTCCTGTACAACAATATTCAGTACAAGCTGGATAAGCAGGGACTGGAGCAACTGCGACGACCTGCAAGAAGCTGGGCAGAACGTTTCACAGGCATTGACTGCGATTGCTTCTCCATCTTTTGTTCTTCTATCCTGGTCAACCTCGGCGTCCCGCATTCGCTTCGCGTCACACGGTACAGTCAACCCACATGGCAGCACGTCTATGTAGTAGTGCCGAAAGATGGGAAGAGCGCTAGCAACAACTACTGGACAATCGATGCTGTGCTTGCCCGCGCTGATTATGAAAAACCCTTTACCGCAAAAAAAGATTACAAAATGAGCATCTCAGGAATCAATATCGCTGTTCTTTCCGGTCCCGATACTAATCAGAGCAATCTGACTGCAATGGATGTGCTGATGGGCTTTGACGATGCCACGTCTTACCCGATTGGCAGCGCAGAGGATGCCAATTCAGCCCACTATGAGAATGAGCTGTATAAGTTCCTGATTGCAACCAGGCAAACAATAGATGCAGCCCCCGAATCCTATGCTCAGGCTACTGGCGGCAACCCGTCTGATATGGTGAAGATGCTGGACTATGCAATCCAGTATTGGTACACCGATAAGCGCGACCTCGCCCTCGGACAGCTTGAAAAAAATGAGGAAACGCTCAACACTCTTGCAGGCTTCGGAGCATTCAACCATGTAGAGCTAAGCGGCTTTAATGAAGCAGAGCTATTCGGAGACGATGATGGACATGAGCTGACAGGTCTTGGCCGGGCGAAGGGCAAACAAAAGAAGCCGTCTAAGTTCTTTTCCGGCATCAAGAAGGCGGTTAAGAAAATCAATGTAGGCAAAGCACTTGTCCGCTTCAATCCCGCAACAATCGCTATCCGCAATGGCTTCCTGCTCGCCTTGAAGCTGAACATCGGCAAGATGAGCGAGAAGATGAAGTGGGCCTATGCTACCCCTCAACAGATTGCGGCAAAGCGTGTCCCTGCTTCGCGAGTAGCAGCCGCAAAGAGAGCAGTAGAAAAGGTGGAGAAGATGTTCTCCAAGCTGGGAGGCAAACCGGACAACATGCGCAAGGCTATCCTTCATGCAAAGAAGGGAAAGCTGGATGGTTTGGGTCAGTTGGGAGTAGCACCTCTGGCCGCCGGCCTTACAGCAGCACTTCCTTTCATCAAGATGGTAATGGATGTGATTAAGAAAGCAGGACTGACGAAGCAGGGTGAGAGCGAAAGCCTCACGCCGGATGGCGACGCACCAACGCAGGGAGGGACGGAAGTCCAGCTTTACCAGCAACCAGAAGGAGACTCTCCTGAGCCAATGCCTGCGTCGGACGAGCAATCACTCACGCCTGCCGAAGAAGTGTCCCGTGGTGAAAGTAGTGTTGAAGGACTTGGTTCCATCTTCGGAAGTGTTGGCGATTTCTTCAGGGGCAATCCGGGTGCCGCACTTGCATTGCTTGCCGGAGGGGGTTATATCCTCTACAAAGCCACCGAAGGTCACAGCAATGCACCGCCAGCTATGGCAGGACTTGGCAGCCTGCACACCCATCACCGAGCGCCACCAAAGAAAAAGGCTGCCCCGCGAAAGAAAGCACCAGTGCACCGGCTTCACTAAGAAGCGAAAGCCGGCCCCTAATAAACCCAAACAAGTAAACCCTCATGTCAAAATCAAAATCCAAATCGCTCTCCAAGAAAGCTATGACTGACGAGCTGATGATGGTCGCCAAAGTCGCCGGTGGCTTTGTAACAGGCACTGTCATCGTGAACGCTGCAGAAAAAGCACTAAAGGTTGATTCCTCCTCCAAGTTTCCCAAACGCCTGATGGCTCCGCTCGGCGTAGCAGCAGTCGGCGCAATAGGCTCTATCAAAGGCCATAACCCAACCATAAAGCAGATAGCCGCCGGTATTGGCGCGGCTGGCGCTGTGCGTACCGCAAAGGCAATGGCACCAAACGCTACAATGCTCCAAGGCCTTGGTGAACCAGAAGACGAACATCTCGGCTTGACTCCAACTTCCGCCATTTCACAGAATGAAGATTGGGTGTACCGAGATTCATCAGGCCACCTTGCGTTCCCTGAGCTTGGCGAGGTACAGGCACCGCAAAGCAACAATGGCTACTTCGTAGATGCACCAGCATATCTCGGAGAGTCCCGCGACGATGCCGGAATGCTTGGCATCGAGGATGCGCAAATCCTCTAACTGATTTCAAACACCAAGTACTGCGATGGCAACGGGGCAACGATAGCACCCGTAGGTCCTTGACTTGCCCCGGCCATCCCCAAACACTCTTTTTCTCCTAAAAATCCTGTACAAGAAAATGAATTTCTCTCTCGGCGCAGTAGCCGATTCCGATGTAAGCCTCCTCGGTGCGATGACCGAAGGCGAGTTCCTCAATGCCGTTGACAATGCGCAGCCTGCTGAAAAGGCAAAGCTCTTCCGGCGTATGAAAGGCGCGAATTCCACTTCTTCCGGCTCCCGCCGTGAAATGGAAAAGCGCATCGGCCTGCTTCCAAAGGACATCCAGGCCGGGCTTGCCAATCAGAGCCTGCAAATCACAGACACGTACCCTTATGTCGTAAAGGCACTGGACGGCTCAAAGAACGTCAAGATGTTCAGGGATGACGATAATAAGGTTGTAGGCTTCTCCAGCATCTCAAGCGCAAAGTTTGAAAAGGGCAACTTCTTCCTGCTGCACGGACTGCGACTGATGTACGGCATCTCTGACCCCGGCGTAACCGACCCCTTCGGAGTAAATTTTGACCTGGTGCCTGACTTTATCCGCAATGGTGAGTTTGAACTGAAGGCCAACAACACGACCATCATCCCGGTAACCTCCTGCGAAGCGTTCAACACAAAGGGCAATGCCCGCGTAGTGCAGAACACATTCATGCTGGACAATCCAAAGCTGCTGCGCGACCAGCAGGTCTTTGAAATGAACCTTGAATGGGGTAAGCCCGCACCGGAGCGTAGCTGGCTGAAGGTCGTCTTTATCGGCTCCTCCGTAGTCAAGGCATAAGCCATTATCCGCTAGCCCCCATAAACCTCTCCATCACTAACCTCCAACCATGAAAAATCACTTCTGGCAGCATATCCGCATCAGAGTAAACAGTCCCGGCGCTTCTATCCGCTTCAATGTTGATAGTGAAAAAAGCTATAAGCGTGTCAAGGCTATCCGGGTAATCTACCCTCAAGCTGCTGCTGAAATTGGATCTACGCTCGGCCTAACCTGCAACAACAAGGAAGTCTTCAAGGATGACCATGAAGTCAGGATGCTCACCTGCGGGCCAAACGTGCCACCTAATAAGCGATTCTTCGAGTTTGAGGAAGTGGTGGATGCAGGAGGCAGTGTAATGAACGGTCGTTATACGGATGGTGCTATTAACCCTTACCTCACCGCGAATGGACAGGCCATTTCGGGGGTCCTCGGTGTGAACGACTTTATTCCAAGTACGCCGAACGCAGCACAGACAGCTAACCCAAACCAAGTTGTCTATCCCTATGATGTGCAGATACAGCTCTGGCTGACAAACGACGAGCTGTCTGCTCACCCCGTGCGGTAATCATCCCAGCCCTTATAAACCCATCCACTCTTCGCTCAATGCCACAATACTTCTACCACACGATTCGCGCTAGGGTGCGCAACCCTTACCTGCCTGTGGATGTTTCCACAAGGCTGCCTCTGCACCTTACGCGCATTGTTGGTATTCAATGCAGGTATTGTTCGGGCATTGAGCGGATAGTGCCGCGCATCACAGCAGACATCATACCCCGCATTGGTTGGTTTACGCTGAATGCAAACAATCGCAAAAGACCGCTTGGTGTATTCGATGTGCGCTATGAGCGGCCCTGGATAGACTGTAACGACGACTATCAGGAATTGGATGTGCCCATTCAGGGAGGAAGCATGATAACGGGCACCTACAACAATGAGCTGCAATACCCTTATGGTGCTACAACAACACCGACCCCTCAAGCCGCTCCGGGAACAGTGGTGGTAACCAGCGGCGGAGGTGGTGGCGACGATATAATTCTCCAGGGCGGCGACGGCGGTGATGCAGGAATATCCCTTAGCTACGATGGCCTTTTCTTCCAGTCCAATAAGGTTAGCCCCGTTGATATCGGCATTGTAAACCCGGCCAGTGCTACCAATTACGATGGCTATATCGTAGCTATCTACCTGAAGTGCATTGGCGATACTACCCTGAAGTAACATGATTGAGCAACTAACCTATATCCACCGCCAAATGGAGCAGCGCGGCATCGGCGTGGACTATGAATCGCTGTACGACTTTACCCTCACTGGCGAGGAAGGTGGTGAGATGCAGATAGACTTTCAAAACCAGTTCCTCTTCCTGCTCAACAAAGCGGCCCTGCCAGTGGGAACATCGATCATCTCAGACACCAATAGCGTGGTGATTGAAGGACTAAATGTATCTGCTGACAACGTAGAAGAGTTCTCTGGCCGCATCAATATCAATCTGCCGGACAAGAAAGCAGATGGCACCGACCTCACGCGCGATGACGTTTTCAATTTTCTATTCTATCACATCATCCCAAAATGAAAACATCTATCAATTCTGCCCGGCTCAATAGTATGCTCCGAGGCATTCAAAAGTCCATAGAGCTTTTTCAGACGCAGGGACATGATGCCGTCTATTTTACTGCTCAGTTCATGCGTGGAAAGCAAAAGCAGAATAGCATTGAACGCGGCGATGTCGCCTCCTTCGCAACGCTGATACGGACTTATGCCAAAAGTGAGGATGCGGATTCTGTGCGCATTGAATTCTTCGACGAAGCAACTGATAAGTCATTCTATTCAAAAGTGCTTACCGAGCTACAAAGCCCCGAATCCGAAAAAAGTGGCTCAGCTGAAAAACCTTCTGGTTTCAATGGCTTTGGCGGAGTGAACGGCTTAGGCGAAGCAGAGTTCAATGCTCTGGTGGACAAACGTGTAGAGGTAAAAGAACAGGCGAAGGACTATGCAAGGCAGACAAAAGAGCTGGAAGAACTGCGGATTAAGTACGCGGCGCTTGAGGAAGAAAAGGCAGAAATAGAGGCAGCGCTGGAAGCCAAAAAGAAAGTGGAATACTACTCCGGCATTATCAGCAGCGTTGTGCCCAGTATAGCACCACTGTTTCAGGGAACACCGTTAGCGCAAGCCGCCGGAATGCTTGCGGGAATCGGTGGGGCTGCCAAAGCCGAGGCGGATTCGCCGGATGAAGATGTAAACGCCCTGGCAGAAATGGTCACTGACTTCTGCAAGACACTTAGCCCTCAGGAAGCCAGCGCCTTTCACCTGCTTTGTGCCGGACTGGAAAAGGACAGAAACAAAATCTACTCATTCTTACGACAACTAATGGCCGAAGCACCGGCTAACTAAACAACAGATTCATGAGCATTTTCAATAGAAGCATTACAACGCTTAAACAACCATTTACAGTAAACATCACGCTCGAGGCGGAAACTGAGCAGCAGGCTCAAGACGCCGCAAAGACGCTATCGCGAATTGCAACATTCTTCAGCGCCAAAGAGCTGGCGGCGGTACAGAAGGCACTTAACAATCCGGCTATCCGCGCCATCATCAAAAGCAAGATTTAAGCTTAAAGCATGCATTCTCCAATCTCAGTTTCTAACCTGTGGACACTAAAAACTCAATCATTGGTATCGGCCTACTTGGCGTCGGCGGAATGCTGCTGATAAACAGTGTCCGCAAGTCAGATGAGCGTCGAAAAGAAGAAGTAACCCTTCAGCAGACGGCTAATAATCCAGCAGTGCAGCAAGCCCAATTGCTTCGTCAGGCAATGAATCCGCACAAGCCATTACCAATGAGCATGGATGGAACAGATGTGAAGCTCATCATGGATACGGCTACGAAGATTACTGACCTGACCTCTGTGCAGAAGGCTTACGCAGCCATGTATCAGGATGAACTGATGGCAGATTTGAGAAGCGAGCTTTCCAGCAAGGACTTTGAATCCTTTATGTGGCAGATTAGCAACAATGCGAGAACCACGAGCGAGGTATCATCCAATGGAACAGTTACATCCAAGTCAGTGAGTACAGCAAAGAACTATGCACTTGGAACGAACTACAAGGTTTGGGCTTTGAAAGATGTGCTGCTTCGCTCTGCGCCCGATGCATCATCTGTGCAAGGAGGAATGCTTACTCAAATCAAGTTCGCATGGGATGAGGGTAACTATATCACCGCTCCTAAGTCTAACATCATTGAGCTATGCAAGGCTTCTCAGTTTGTAGGCTACACAACCGGTAAAAGTGCAGTAGATGCAAAGCACCATGTTCCTTTTATTGAAGTCTTCTACAAGGTAACGGCGGCTTACAAAGGAGCCACCTCCGCCATGAAAAAACGCAATGGTGAAGTAGTCAGAGGATGGGTAAGCGCATCACCGGACTATACTTTTCAGACACCCTATTTCAAGGAAGCATTTGATAAAGGCTATAAGATGCCGGTATTCAAAAGCTAACCGTAATCCCCTTTCTCAAGTATGGTCAGATTCAGACTTCGCTCGCAGCACAGCGGGCAGGTCAGGGACTTTACGC
>JAFDYC010000045.1 GCA_018267625.1 Bacteroidota bacterium | reverse complement strand
TTGGTATCCACGCAGACCAGTTGGCCGAGGTTGGGCTGGCCGTTCATGCAGTATTGGAACGGCGGTACTGGATATGTTTCTGTGGCGCTGAAGCTGTAGATGCGATTATCGAAGGAATTGTACAGCGCACTAGGAAAACTTAGGCCGGCCGAATGAAAATAGTCGCCCGCATTTGCCTTGGGTGGGAAATACAAGGCTGCTGGGTTGTATCCGGGCCGGAGGGAACCTTTGGCAAGGGCGTAGTAGTCGTAAGTGGAGTCTCTATGTAAGCTGTCCGTGTACTCTCCCATGGAATAACTACAGAGGCTACCGGTCGGCAGTGGGAAAAACGTGGTGGCGAGACCCATAAAGACGATGTTCTTTTTCCCCGGCATAGGCTGTTCGAAGGGGCGCGCATCCGGACAATCCACGGTATCGTACATATTGAGGTTACTGTCCAGCAACAGCAACTTGGGAAGTTGACCTGCGAAGATGCTGTCCTGAAATCCCACCCTTACACAGAAGTAGTTGGGTGGCGGAACTTTGTATAAATACTCACAAAAATGATTTGGGAAATAAGTACCTGTTCCTGTAGGCTCATAGCCGAGGAATTTATCGCCGATGACTTTCCCCGTATCATCTACGATAAGCACCTTGGTGGCAGCGCTCACATTAAAGAGACTATTATCAAGTAAAGTATCACGAACAACATACATAAATGCACAAGCTGACTCGCTTATTTGCATACTAGGACCGGTATACCAAAATGCATATCGGGAAAAGGGTTGCCGGTTGACAATGTCCTTCTTCGGAATCGTTACTAACAAGCCGGTGTCAAGCTGGAAAAATCCGACCGATTTCGGGTATTGCCATAGCGACGAATAGAATCTATAATCCTGCGAGCTGTCGGCATCAGCAAGGATGAAGAAGTTGAATCCGTTGCGGGCAGTATTGATACAATATGATAAGGCTGTTGTCTGGTTGTTTTCACTCGCATTGAACGTGGTATCGCTAAGCAGAAGGACTGTTTTCAACAATTGTCCACTTTTGGCATCAACTCGGGAAAAGTAGTAATTGACCATTGGCAGCGACGCTGCCGGGCTGTCGAAACTAATCGTCAAATAATATACATTTCCATACAATTCAATCACTGGATCCGTTGCAAGTGATGATCTTGAGGTATTAGGAACCTGTACAAATTGGTAGAGGTTTTGAGCCTCGCATGTCTTGCTCGCGCAAAGAAGGAGGAGTATAAAGAATGCCCTGTACATAGATTGTACTTTTTCGCAGATTCTGGTATTCTCTAAAAGTGTGGCAGTTTAGTGTTGTGATCATTCACTGGCAAATCTGTCAAGTCCGAATAAAAGATTTGATACCAGTGCTGCATGTCCCAACCAGAAGTTAATTGGTTCATCATGATTATTTGGAAATCCTGAAGGTATTTCCCAGTCGGTACTGAATTGTGAATCTTAGTAGGAATGTATCCTAGGTAAAAATTCATCATAGACTCGTTCGGCCATTGAGCATAAAAGTAATTACCGGAGTAGTCAGGATTACCGTTCATTTGATTTGCCGGAACCCAGACATAGTATTGGTCATCGTTTCTATAATAGAGATATCCTCGGTTGTAATAGTCGTGGTGAATGGTTACTGCATTCGGTAACTGGACTGTTCCAAGTTTAATGTTTATATGCAAGTATATCCTTGACGGCGAACCATAGGCTGCAAAATAATTATTAATGCCATAAGCTCTAAGGATTACGGCTGCACCAGGCTGTGAACAAGAGACTGCACTGATTGAGTTTGTCGCATAGTGCAATGTTCCAACACCCTTAAAATACGGGTTCTGGTAATTCGGAAGTCCTGGGTACATATACGTATAAGTCACACCACAAGGCGGTATCTGAGCCGCCCAACCAGTCGCATCCCCATAAATTGTTTTGGAGACGGTAGGGTCCCAAACTATCGGATCGCCAGAGGTAATTGAGTAATGCACTGTAAACGTAGCATTCGCCTCTCCCGAAGTATGCTCAATTTCCAGGTCGAACAGCGACAAGTCTTTGGCTTCATAGGCAATGCTATCCCAGGCTACCATCATGCTGTCCTTAATCTGATACATATAGTCAGAAACGTCAGCTTCTGAAAGCAGACTGTCATTGGTTACCGGCACTTCAAAGGAAAAACCGTGATATTCCGTTTGGGCGCTGTCGTTCGTGCGCGCTACTTCGTAGTTGTACGTTGTCTCTA
>JAFDYC010000044.1 GCA_018267625.1 Bacteroidota bacterium | reverse complement strand
AGCAGTTAAGCCCGCCATGGCCGATGGTACTACGTCCAAGTGACGTGGGAGAGTAGGTAGCCGCCATAGCTTATTTAAATACCCCCGCCGATTCGCGGGGGTTTTTTTTGTGCTATTATCTGATACGGCATGCCAGCACGATACGCCAATAGCAAAGAATCCATTTTTGCCCCAAATGCAGCTTTCATTCCGGCAGCAATCTTGATTCTCCACAAGACTTTATTGGAGTTTTCGGTTTTGATGAACATGGCGTTCCTTTCCACAAATCTCGTGCTCCGGAATAATCTTTTTTATCCAAAAAATTTATTACGAAACTAAACGGTTGCGCATATATTTGCAACCTATTGGTTTCGCAAATAGATTCAAACCCTATGAGAAGAGATATTTTCCAGGCCATCGCCGACCCAACTCGACGAGCCATCATCGCCTTGATTGCCTTGCAAGCTATGACTCCTAACTCGTTGGCTGAAAACTTCCATACCACTCGTCAGGCTGTTTCCAAACACCTACGCATACTCAGCGAATGTGATTTAGTCAGGCAAGAGCAGCAGGGAAGAGAAATCTATTATTCTCTTGAACTTGAAAAATTGAAAGAAATAGACCAGTGGTTAGTGCCTTACCGGAAAATATGGGAAGACCGCTTCAACCAATTAGATAATCTCTTGCAACACCTCAAAAACCAAAAACCATGAACCAAAACTTACTGTTTCAATTCAACGTGGATAAGACAGCTAAATCGGTCTTCATTACCCGTGAATTTAATGCCCCGCTCCGCTTCGTTTGGGATGCGTTCACCCAACAGGAACTACTGGACCAGTGGTGGGCACCGGCACCGTACCGGGCAAAAACGAAGTACATGGATTTTGTGGTCGGGGGTAAGCGTTTTTATGCCATGATAAGCCCGGATGGTCAGGAGCACTGGGCCATTCAGGAATACCGCTCTATCTCGCCCCAAACCAATTTCAATTTCTTCAATGCTTTTGCCGACCCTGATGAACGACCTCAGCTGCCTGGCTCTGATTGGAATCTTCACTTCAGTGAAAAGAATGGAATCACCAGTGTCCGAATCATCATCTACAATGAGTCGTTTGAACGGATGGAACAACTTCTCGAAGGCTTCCGTCTGGGCTTTACAGCTTCTTTGGAAAATCTGGCAAACCTGCTGGCAACACAAGCGCACATTTGATTTTTTATTTTCAAGGCATTTTGATGGAGTTGTTCCTACCCATAAGTTCACGATTAAATAACAGCAATCATGAACATAATTCTTTCTCTAATGGGCTGTTGCTACATGCTTAGTAGTGCCGGTGCCCAAGCTCAGTTGCTTTCAAGGAATATTTGCTCAACGTTATGTGACGGGTAATTCTGTAAGTGCAGATTTCCATGCTCAAGGGGCCAACAAGCATCAGTGGATATACCGTCCATCTGAATTGCCTGGTCTTTCAGTCGGGCCAGTCCGTTCGGTATAATTTCGGGTGGGAAGAACTTACGGACCTTTTACCCCGAACCCAACGGCCTATGACAGCATGAAGCTGAAGATGGGCTACACGCCAGATACGAGCTATAAAGACACTCTGATACCAAGCGGCACCCGATACTACCTAACCCAGGTTTTCTTCCAGTCTCAGTTTTCAGTATATGGCTCTGATTCGGTAGGCACCTGGGTATACTTTCCCATTGACGGGTTTAGATACAATACCACAGCCAATTTGTGGTGGAATTGAGTCGGGGCCACCAAGGAGTCATAACTAATGGCTTTGACTGGATGGTAAACAGGGGCAGTAACCGGTGTTTCACTGCAGGCGAATATGATGATGTCTATACTTCAAACCAACCGATAGGCTTTCAGGCAGGTGTCGGTAAGCGACATGGCCGGGCGGCAGGTGTGGCAGCGCAGCTACCAG
>JAFDYC010000043.1 GCA_018267625.1 Bacteroidota bacterium | reverse complement strand
ACAAGACTGCCTGATGCAGCCAGCCGGATGTCAGTTGGTTACACACACACACACATACACAGCGCTTAGGCGATTACGTGTGGCAATGCTTTTTGCTGTGATGGGTCTTTTCAATTTAGGGATGCCTGTGTCCGGATGGGCGCAAATCGTTACCAACACCTACCCGCAGAACCGGTTTTACATCATGCCCACCGGATATGCGAATCCCGGAACTAATTGGGATGTATTGACCAACTGCGACATGCTCGAAGACCCGCAGGGCGACATGAAGACCGGGGCATGGAGCATGGCCAACACGGTTTCGGTAGGTTACCCAACCAACAATATGTGCCAGTTTATGGTGGAAGACTACAATGGCAATATGGTCATTCAGGACATCAACACAGGCGGAGTGAGCGGTGCCTTTATGTCCGACATTGTGCTGGCTAATTCGCCAAATAAAATGGGACAACCCGGCTATCAGGTATTGGTGGTCTATGTTCAGGCTACCAATCCCAAGTCACATACTGGTATCGCTTACTTGAATATTTATGATGTGCTGAATGTCGGCACTCCTTCCATTAGTCTGTCGCTGCGGGTCAAACCTATTAAGCTAAGGAATGCATGTAATGGTTTTCCGCATATTGATATGTGGAGCGATGCCCATAGGCTGACTAATGGACTACCCACCATGAGCGATTTTGCAATTGTCTGGTCAGAGAATGCTACGGGTGACTTGAAAGGCTTTTTTGCCGATGTGAATTCAGCTCCATCAAAATTTCCGATCCCTCTTCCTGATGTTCCACCAAATCAGTATCAGAATATCTATGCGCCTGATGTAGCCTGTGTAACCAGTATTGATCCAATCACAAAATTGCCGGTTAAGCAGATTGAACTGGCGTATGGAAATGGGGTCAACGATATCCTTACCCGGGTTGTTCCAACAAACAATTTTATCCATACAGAGATGCAAGCTCCTCCTTCTGGCAGCTCAACATGGACTGTCACCTCAGGCCCTACCATTTTAGCTCCCTTTGCTCCTTTTGCGCCACGCATCGAAGCCATGAGTCAGGATTCGGGCAAATTTAACTCTGTAAAATGGGAGATTGCGGTAACGGGAGGTGGAGGAGTCTGGGGATTAAACAATATCATTCCCGGTGGAATGCTACTCTCCGCCTTTGGATACATCGCGCCATTTAATAATTCGTTGTTTGGAGGGCAAATATTCCAGGCAGCTTGTGTGGCTGCGGGCGTTGGGCCTTCCATTGACACCACCAACATTGGCAACAACCAATACACGGCAGGTTATTATCCCTGGGGCACATCATGGAATTACAGTCGCGATATTAACCGGCTAACTGCCAACATTTCCCCCAGTCCCTATGTTATCAATGACTCCAGCCAACATGTGAGTTATTATTGGGACATGAACCAAAGCCTGTCGTTAGCCAATTGCTCGAACAGCGGCAAGGATTTGTTTGCGGTTTGGGCAGATACTTTTGGCATAGTGAGTAAGCTCAGTACCAGCAATTCGGGGACAGTGTGGCGGATGATTAAGCCACGCACGACCCAGGCCGGAGCGGGCGTGTACCCAAACCCGGCGGGAAGCTGGATTAGCATGACCGACAATGCAGCCCTGAGCAGTTACGATATTTGTGATGCAACAGGAAGGGTAGTGCGAAAAGGCAGCACTTTGGCATCAGGCGAAATGATTAACCTTGATGGTTTGGTCCATGGATTCCATCTGCTGCATGCACAAAGGAAAGATGGTGTAATGTCTAACTATAAGTTCACCATAAAATAGAATAGTGATGAAATGGATAATTCTTATATTATTGTGTGCCCTTGTTCTATTTGCTGATACATCGGTAAAAGGGCAATTACTACCTAAATATACCTATACTAAGTATAACGGCTTCGGTGGTACTGCAGGTGCAGATTTCCATTCTGCATATTCTCACAAGTATCAATGGATTTATCGCCCATCGGAAATACCGGGCTTACCAGCCGGGCCACTACACTCAGTGTATTTTCGAGTAGGAATAGTTTATCTTGCTGAAGATAGCAGTTTTAACACTACAAAGAACCCTACCATTTATGACAGCATGCGGGTGAGAATGGGTTTAACAAAGGATACAAGCTATAGGGATACCGTGTTCGGAGCAGGTGCATATCCAAGTTATTTCTTCAAAACCGGATTGACACAAGTGTTTTTTCAAAAGACCTTTGCGATCTACGGAGCAGATTCATTAGGTACCTGGGTGCGCTTCCCCATCAGTGGCGAATTCAACTATAACCCCAGTGTTAACTTGGTCGTTGAGCTAAGCCATATTCAGTCTATTGATAATGGCTTCGATTGGATGCTTACCAGAGGTTGCTATGGGTGTGTCATAGGCGGTAATTATGATTCATCAACCACCCAATTTGTACCCAGTAGCTATCAAGCCGACATCGGCTTCGACGATGCCACGGGAGCGGTAGGCGGGCTGGTCAATCTAATGGGTTTCTACACCTATCCTAATCCCAGCGAGGGCCTGTTCACCGTAGGCTTTGAGCCTTGGGGCGCTCAGGCTTCTACGGTGCAGGTGTCGGTAAGCGACATGGCCGGGCGGCAGGTGTGGCAGCGCAGCTACCAG
>JAFDYC010000042.1 GCA_018267625.1 Bacteroidota bacterium | reverse complement strand
CGGCCTTTTGCTGTGGGGTGCTCAGCAGGCTTTGAGGCCTGTTTTTTTGTATATACCCTTACCACTCAGCAGCCCGGGCGCTTTGTGGCCTTCCCGGGTTCTTGCAAGGGTAATCTGAACCCTACCTATAAGTATCACTGAAAATTGAGTTGGGGGGGATGATAAGGATGTGTATCTGACCAGTAAAGCACTCAAATTCGCCATTCATCACAAGATTAATTTATGCCAACTTCCTACTGGATGTTGTACTGGGTAATCGAAAGTCCGAATAAAAGAATTTTCGAAAAGAGACACCATGAATGATTGCCGAACCGCACAAGAAAACACTATTTCTCAAGAAATCTCAGCAATGGTTTCTTGGCCATGTTTATTTGCCTTTTAAACCTACGTATATACCAAAAAGGCAACTGCCCGCTCCATTCCGAAGCAGGCAGTCTAAAAAAAATAGCATTGCGCCTTAATCCATTTTCGCCATCGCCGGTTCGGGCTTCATCGGTAATTCCGGCGCATTTTCTTTGCCAAACTTCCGGCGTAGCCAGCCTTTGAACTGGAAGCTCAGCAGGCACATCACCGGCACGATAATCAGTGTCAGGAAGGTTGCGAAGCTGAGTCCATAGATCATCGTCCAGGCTAGCGAACTCCAGAATGCGGCGCTGTCGCCACCGAAGAAAATATGCGGGTTCAGCTCAGAGAAGAGTGTGGCGAAGTCAATATTCAGGCCGATGGCCAGCGGGATCAGGCCGAGGCAGGCAGCGGTTGCCGTGAGAATTACAGGAGTCATCCGTGTCCGGCCTGATTCCACAATCGCTTCATAAGGACTCATGCCCTCCTTAATCATCAGGTCCATAAATTCTACCAGCAGGATGCCGTTGCGCACCACGATGCCCGCCAGCGCGACAATACCGATGCCGCCGGTCACAATAGAGAAAGTCGTGCGGAAGATACCCAGGCCCAGCAGCACGCCGAAGATGGAAAAGATCACCTCACTCATAATGATTAAGGTGCGGGAGAAGGAGTTGAACTGGATGATAAGAATGAGGAAAATCAGGGCTACGGAAATCATCAGGGCACGGCCGAGGAATCCCATGGTTTCGGCCTGGTCTTCTTGTTGCCCGCCCATCTTAATGGAGATGCCGGAAGGAGCATGAAAGCCGGCAAGTTCCTGCCCCACGGCATTCACTACCTCTTGTTCATTGAAGCCGCCAATGACGTTTGAGGAAAGGGTGATGATGCGCTTTTGGTCTTTGCGTTTGATGCCGCCATAAGTGCTGGCATAGCGCAAGTCGGCGAAGGACGAGACCGGTACCGTGCGTACGGCACCGCCCATACCCATATCCCGGAAGATGATGGGCATATTCTGGATGGCACTGAGGTCGCCACGCTGGCCGGGAGCCAGGCGCAGGGTGATGGGGTAGTCGTCGTTATCATCACGGAAGCGCGAGATTTCTTTACCAAAAACGGCGGTACGCAGGCCCATAGCCACCTGAGCGGTGTTGATGCCGTTAGCGTTCATCCGTTCGCGGTCGAGGTCGAAAATGATTTCTGGTTTGTTGGCCTGAAAGTCGGAGCGCAGCTCTTCCACACCCGGGATGCGTTTACTCTGAAGGAATCGTTTGAGGCTTTCAGAGGTTGAGATGAGTGAATCTAAGTTGTCGCCGGTGATGTCAATGGCGATGGGCTTTTGCATGGGTGGCCCGCCCTGCTCTTTATCTACCGTCACCACAGCACCCGGGATGCCTTGCACCGCCTTACGAATCCGTTCCATGTATTCGGCGGAAGAGACGCCGTGCCGTTCAGAATATTCTTTGAAGGCCACGGTGATACGTCCCTTGTTGGGGAAGTCACCGATTTCGCCGGAAGAAGGGTCCACAGCGCCTACAGTCACGTTCGCAATCACGCTCTTGACAATGGGGGTCATCTTGCCGGTCTTAGGATCGCGTAATGCCTGGTCCACCTGCTTTTCAAGTCGTTCCAGCACTGTGTTCGTATAAGCTTGGTCGGTGCCTACCGGCATGTTGAGATAGACGTACGTGAAGTTGGGGTCTCCGCTGGGGAAGAACACTACATTGGGCTTACGGATGCCAACGAGGATGATGGAGAAAATGAAGATTCCAAGGCTAATGCCCATTGTGGCCCAGGGGTAATGAAGTGCCCGTTTCAGCCACTTTACATACCAGGCTCTGAAGGCAGGCCAGGCTTTATTCTGGAAGGCATGAATCCATTTTTCAAACACAAACTTTTCCAGCAGGATAAATAGGTAAACGAAGAGAATGAAGTTGCCGACACCCCAGGCACGGCTGAGGTAACACAGCGCAGTCAGGCTTAGGAAAACAATCATCAGAATCTTATCCCGGCGGCTGAAACGACGGCGGCCATCGTCCTTCGGATTGTGGGGCTTCATAAAGTCCACCGCGAATACCGGATTGATTACATAAGCCACCAGCAGCGAGGCCACCAGCGTGATGATCAGGGTGACCGGCAGGAAGAACATAAACTCCCCAATCAGACTGTTCCAGAACGCGAGTGGCACGAAAGGCATCAGGGTGGTTGCTGTGCCGCTGAGCACCGGAAGGAACACTTCCCCAGTGGCAACCTTCGCTGCCTTTTTGATGGGCATACCTCCATTATCGAAGATGCGGTGTGTGTTTTCAATCACGACGATGGCGTCATCCACCACGATGCCCAGTGCGAGTAGGAAGGAGAACAGCACCACCATGTTGAGGGTGAATCCGATGGCGGGCATCACCAGGAAAGCGATGGCACAGGAAAGAGGCACACTCAGCGCCACAAACAAGGCGTTGGTGACCCCCATGAAGAACATCAGGATAATGGTGACGAGCAGGAAGCCAATGATGATTGTATTCACCAGGTCGTGAAGGGTGGTGCGAGTCGCCTCGCTCTGGTCGCCGGTGGTGACGATTTTTAAGTCGGAAGGGAGATCTTTCTTTTTCATCTCCTGCACCAGGGCCTGAATCTTATCCGAGGCATTGATGAGGTTTTCGCCACTGGCCTTGATGACGTTCAGGGTAATCACGTTCTTACCATCCAGGCGGGCATAGCTTTTTTGTTCTTCAAACGAATCCTCGATGTCGGCGATGTCGCGCAGATATACAGCGGCACCCTGTGCATTCCGGACGATAATCTTCTTGATGTCGTCCATGTTCTTGAACTCATTGTGCACCGAGAGGATACGCTTCTGATTGTTCATAGAAACCTCGCCCGCCGTGGTGGACAGATTTTCTGAGGCTACCGCCCGCTCGATGTCGTCGAAGGTGATGCCGGCAGCGGCCATCTTGTAGAGGTTCACATTAATCTGAATCTCGCGGTCGAGCGCACCCACCATATCCACACGCTTGATTTCTTTCATGGCCTCAATGCGGTCTTTCACGCGGTCGGCATATTTCTTCAATCGCTTCAGGTCATAATTGCCCGAGATGTTGACATACATGATGGGCATTTCCGAGAGGTCAATGTCTTTCACCTCCGGTTCATTGGGCAGGTTGTTGGGCAGGTCTGAGCGGGCTTTGTCCACGGCATCCTTCACCTCACGCTTGGCCTTGTCCACCTTCACATTGGGGTTAAACTCCACGATGACGATGGAGAAATCCTGGAACGAATTACTGGTAACCTTTTTCACACCCGTAAGGTTCTTTACTTCCTTCTCGATGGGCTTCGTCACCAGGTTTTCCATGTTCTCCGGCGAAGTGCCGGGATACACCGTCTGGACGATAATCTGGGAGAGCTTGATTTCCGGAAACTGCTCCTTAGGCAGGTTCATGTAGGTGAGCAGGCCCGCCAGGGTGATGATGATGGTTAGGATATAAACGGCAGTCCGGTTGTCAATGGCCCAGGACGACAGAAAAAACCCTTTGTTGCTATTGTCTTTCATCAGAAAATATTTGCGGCTCCAGGTGGGCCGTTTCCTGTAATTGAAGCTTGGTTTCGCTAACTGAATTATGGGGTGTAGTTCATTCAACCCACCCGGTCTCCCGCCGCCAGCAGCAGGCTGGACGACGGGGCGACGCGGTGTGTTTCAGCAGATCTTGTCAGCCTCCTCAGAGGCTCGTGATGCGTGCACGTGCCCCGGCGCACCGGGAGACGAAGGCGCTGAAATTTCTTGAGTTCGTTTATAAAAAATGAAGGGCTAAAGAGCTACGGTGTTGCTAAGGTTCTCTGTGGAATATTATTGTACTGAAATGGGGGTGCCGGTATCTAAATCTTCAAAGCCGGCTACAATCACCTGGTCGCCGGCTTGCAGCCCACCGAGGATTTCAACCATGCCGGATTCGCTCTTACCTGTCTGCACATTCACGGCCTTAGCGGTCTTGCCATTCGCTACAAACACGATTTCTCCAGCAGCTGTTTTTTGAATAGCCGATATCGGTACTTCCAAGGCATGGTCTGCTTCGTAATTGGCAATCCGCATACGGGCACTCATGTTCGGATGCAGACCTTTCATAGAACCCAACTTCACCGTCACTTTAAAGGCCCGTGAGAGCGGGTCCACGGATTGTGCTACATAGCTCAGACGAGTATGCAGTGTATCGTGAACATCTCCAAAAATGAGGGTGACGGGGTCGCCGGATTTCACTGAGCCCAGGTGCAGCTCGCCCAGATTGGCTTCAGCTTTCAGCTTACCCATATTCACAATCCGAATACCATGTGGGCCTCCGGGTTGTGCAGCATCTCCTTGTTTCACATCTACCACATCCACGGTGCCGGCGATGGGCGACACAATCCGATACATGTTTCGCTGCGCCACTAATGCTGCATGTTGCTTCGTGGCCGCATCATAATTAGCCTTGGCGGAAAGCAGTTGCACCTGTGTGCCTATCTGTTGCTCCCAAAGCTTCTGTTGCTTTTCATACAATGAGTGAAGCAGGGAAAGCTGTGCATCCTGGGCAGCGATTTGCTGGTTCAAAGCAGCCGCATCCAGGGTAGCCAGGGTCTGACCCTTCTGCACATTCTGGCCCACATGCACCAGCACCTCATTTACGGTTCCCATCATCTGGGGAGTAGCCATGATGTTATCATCGCTTTCGACGGCAGCCTGCACATCTAAATAGGCGCGGAAAAGTTTGGGTTCGAGTTGAAGAACGGTGACCGGAGTAGGCTTGGCGGAATCGCCTCCGGTTTTGGCTTCTAAAGTGCGGATTTGAGCGTCCAGCGCCGAACGTTCTTTTTTGAGTTGTGCGAGCCGGGCGCTGGGTGATTCTGTCTTATTGCCGCAGGCTGCAATCAGCATGGCAGCAATCAAGACTGGGATAATTCTTTTCATGGAAAGAGAGGTAGCGGAAAAAGGAATGGGAGGGTAGTGGGATGATTATGGGTTGAAGCGGCCTAAGGCTTTTTGTACGTCAGACTGCGCATTGACCACATCGAGCATGGTGCTGTAGAAATTGTTCTGAGCCATCAGGAGCTCTGTTTGTGCCTGATTTAGTTCCAGGCTGGATCCAACTCCGGCTTTGAATTTTTTGCCAGCCAGGTCCACCACCTCGGCGGCCAGGTCGAGGTTGCGGCGTTGTTTTTCTGCGGAAAGCAGGGCATTACGCAGGCTGGTGCGGGCTTGTGCCATCTGAAACTCGAGGCTTTGTTTCAGCAGGTCTAAACGATTCTTCGCCATCTCCAGGTCAATCTTTGCTTCACGCACCTGATTGTCGCGGGCCAGACCATTGAAGATGGGAATATTGAGTTGCAAGCCAACTACTGCAGAATAGAGGTAATTCTGACGGAAACGAGTGAGATCATTAAATGTATTGGAGCCATAGTTATAGCCCATATTCCCAAAAGCATTCAGGGTAGGCAGGGCAGAAAGCTGATACCGTTTCAGGTTATGCTCCAACAGCCGGACCATGGTTTTTCCAAGGCTCATTTCGGTGCGTTTCGAGAGGTCCAGTTGTTCGGCTAATAGTGCGGCAGCATCCTGAATATTTTCAGAAATAGAAGTGTCCGTCAGGATGATTGGCTGACGGATGTCCATGCCAATGGTGTACTTCAAAGCCTGGCGCCCGGTTTCCAACATAGCGGCGGTACGGATGCTGTCGGTTTCCAGATTCGTGACCTGTACTTCGCTGCGGTTGATGTCTATCTTTTCTGCAAAGCCTGTTTTGTAAAGCACCACCACATCATGCATCATGCTGCGTGCCGTCTGGAGCGAGGCACTGAGGGTACGGAATTGCTGCTCCCCGATGACCACTGCGTAATACGCCTTTTGAATATTGTAGCGCATGTTTTCTTCGCTCAGCGTAGCGGCATCACGCACGGCTTCCATAGCGGCCCTACGCGCTTTGAGTGCCACGAGCACAGAGCCATCGAACAAAGCCTGGTTTGCAGACACGCCGATGTTGGCAGAAAGGCTGGGGCTGAATTGTACAGGCGCATATTCGTTTGCATCCGAGGGGTTCTGAGTAAAAAAGCTTTTCGGCACTAACATCTCCTGTGCATGCACATAATCGCTGAACTGGCCGCTGCCATTGATGTGAGG
Organism: Bacteroidota bacterium; assembly: GCA_018267625.1. Lineage (GTDB taxonomy): Bacteria > Bacteroidota > Bacteroidia > Chitinophagales > Chitinophagaceae > UBA1952. Next base: position 33,903 of record JAFDYC010000042.1, on the reverse strand, counting down.
CAGAGCGGCTGCACGAATCTGATTATTGACGGCTGATTGCTTCAGGATAGACATCCTTGCGTTTTGCATGGTGTCAGAATGCTTCATAGCATAGTCCATACAATCCTGCAGGCTCAGGGGAAGCGGCTGGTCACTGAGGGTGGTTCCAATGGCAAAGCCGGCACGGGGCGTGAGCAGGGCTAAAGCGAGTAAACAATAATTGAGGAGTCTCAAAGTCATATTCTGGGCGTTTCCTTGAGGTATTTATCGGCGTATTTCTGATAGAGGGTTCTGCCCTTGTTGGTCAGCAGGCCATAGAGGAAGTTTTCCATGATGGCGCGAGAAGCAACATGAGGCGGATAATTCTTGGTGATAAGCGAATTCGGCTGGAAAACTACCAGGCAGCTTTCCAGGCGATAGCAGGCAAGTAGGTCAGCATCCGCATCGGCTCGGTAAAGGCCTTCTTCAATGCCGCGAATTATGTTGTCCCGAATCTTGGCTATGTCCTTATTCAGGAGCTTTTCGCGGAAGCTTTTGTAGGCTGAAGGGAAGAAACGTTCGAGCTCCAGGAGCGCAATCGGATTTATCTGACGATACATCTGAGCCAGGATGGCATTGACCCGTACCATGGCTTCGACTGCGTTGGCAGATTCATTCATCTGCAGCTCCAGCACTTCGTCCAGCATTGCTGAATGCCATTTCATGGCAGCCTCCACCACTTCTGTTTTGGAACGGTAATGCTGGTAGAGTGTTTTCTTAGAAATACCGGCCTTACGGGCGATATCATCCATCGTAATGGTCTTGAACCCATACTGGCTAAACGCCTCGATGGCTACTGATGCAATCTTACTCTGCGTGTCCATTTTTTTCTTGAGCGGCGCAAAACTATAAAAACTATTTTCTGAAAAATAGTTTCCCAGGTATCTAATTTTCTTTTGAACACGTAAGCAGCACATCCTGTGTGAATACGGGATGTGCTTTACATTTAGTCCGATATCATTACCGACTAAAAAAATTACCAAATGGGATTCCTGAAAGAATTCAAAGAGTTTGCCTTGAAAGGCAATGTCGTTGACCTGGCTATAGCCGTAATCATTGGTGCTGCTTTTGGGGCTATTGTCAGCTCTCTAACAGACGATGTCATCACCCCACTTTTGCTTCAGCCGGCCTTAAAAGCAGCGGGTGTGCAAGACTTAGACAAATTGACCTGGGGCGCCGTCAAATACGGAAACTTCCTGGCAGCAGTACTCAAGTTTATCTTGATTGCCTTTGTCCTGTTTTTGCTGATGAAGTTTGTCGCATCCTTGATCCGCAAAAAAGAAGAAGCACCTGCCCCGCCGCCTGCTCCCAGCAGCACAGACCAACTGCTGATGGAAATCCGGGACGAACTCCGCCGAAAAGGCTAAGGCTTCCATCCTTTAATTTTTGGGCAATTTGCGCAGCCAAAATGTCTATCCGCAAACATCCACTCCTGCCTGGCCTGCGCCGATTAAAAGCCGCAGGCCGGGCGGCATTTGCCGTTCTCGTTGACCCAGACAAGATTGCCCCTTCTGATATGCCGGCCTTAGCACGGCTCTGCAACCTTGCCTCCGTGGACTATTTACTCATGGGCGGCTCGCTCGTAATGGCCCATCAGATGGACAACAGCATCCAGCGTTTTAAAGCAGAAAGCAAGATTCCCGTCATTCTCTTCCCGGGCTCGCCCGCGCAAGTCACACCCTATGCCGATGCCTTGCTTTACCTCTCACTCATCTCAGGGCGTAATCCCGAATTGCTTATCGGCCAGCACGTCAGTTCGGCACCGGCCGTAAAAGCCAGTGGTTTGGAAGTGATGAGTACCGGTTATATGGTCATTGACGGGGGAGCTGCAACTACGGTCTCTTACATGAGTCATTCAGCTCCTATCCCTGCCAACAAACCGGATATCGCACTGTGCACTGCCTGGGCTGGAGAGCTCTTGGGCCAACACCTGCTGTATATGGATGCTGGCAGCGGAGCCCGACAACCGGTTCCAATAGACATGATTGAAAAGATTAGCCGCCATACTGGCCTCCCACTTTTTGTGGGTGGGGGTATGCGCAACCCGGAAGCCGTTCACGATGCGGCGCGGGCCGGTGCTACCGTGGTGGTGGTGGGCAATGCCATAGAACAGGATCCTTTGTTGATAAAAGATTTGGCAGAAGCCGTGCACGCAGCCACACCGGCCCAGGAGCCGGAAGCCGAATCGGATTTTTGAAGCGACAGAACACGAGGCTATGAACAGCTCAAGCACTTACGAAGGCTCCGGCAATAACACCGATTTGATACGGGTTCATGGCCGGCTGTTTAAGCCTTATATCAGCAAGGCGCAAATTGATTCCCGAATTGCTGAGTTGGCAGCGCAAATCAGCATAGACTACTCAGGCCTGCGCCCATTATTTGTGGCCATACTGAACGGTTCTTTCATTTTTGCTGCCGACCTGTTCCGGGCACTGAGCATTGAGGCTGAGATTTCGTTTATCAAACTCGCCTCTTACAAAGGCACTTCTTCCACTGGTCAGGTGGTGACGGCAATCGGCCTGGAAGAACGACTGAATGAACGCCACGTGATCGTCCTTGAAGACATTATTGACACCGGCAAGACCTTACATGCCTTTCTGCCCGAAATCCGGCAACGCAACCCTTCCTCATTGAAAATTGCCAGCTTCCTGCTCAAGCCTTCCTGCCTGAAGTATGATGTGCATGCCGACTATTTCGGCTTTGAAGTGCCCGACCAATTCGTGTTAGGCTATGGCCTTGACTACGACGGCCTGGGCCGGAACTTGCCAGAACTATACACACTAGTAGCGGAATAATTGGAAGATGCCGCAACAGTTTTTGATAGTTTCCAAAGGCGTCATCGAATCCCCTTACATTAAAATCAGGCCGGCCAGGGCGTAACTTGCAGCCCCTTTTCCATGCAGCTCGCCGACGGTAAAAAAGTCTATTTCGCGTCCGATTTTCATTTGGGTATCCCAAACCGCGAAAGCTCTCTGGAGCGTGAAAAGCGTCTCTGTCGCTGGATGGATATCATTCGTGAAGATGCTGCGCTTCTCTACCTTGTCGGGGACATTTTCGATGTCTGGTTTGAGTATAAAAACGTCATCCCCAAAGGCTATACCCGTTTTCTGGGAAAGCTGGCTGAGTTGCGCGATGCCGGACTGAGTATTGAAGCCTTTACCGGCAACCACGACCTCTGGATGCGAGGATATTTCGAAGAAGAATTAGGCATCCCAGTTTATCATGCGCCCATTCGACGCAGCTTCAATGACCGTAAGTTTTTCATTGGCCACGGTGATGGCCTTGGCCCCGGCGATCAAGGCTACAAGCTGCTCAAGAAAACCCTGAACAATCCTGTGCTCCAATGGCTCTACCGCCGTATTCACCCCGACACGGGTGTGGGCCTGGCAGGCTGGGCCAGCAGGCTCGGCCCCAAGCACAACGAAAGCATCAAAGAAGAATTCCTGGGGCCAGAGAAGGAGTTTCTGATTCAGTATTGCAATGATTTTTTGAAAACAGAACCGATGGACTATTTCGTCTTCGGGCACCGCCACCTGCCGCTCGACTATCCGCTTTCCGGCCACGCACGTTACATCAACCTCGGGGATTGGATACGATACGACAGCTATGCCGTTTTTGATGGCAAAGAGCTTGAACTTAAATTTTTTGGAAACGAATTATGAACCATTCCGATAGTTTGCCTTGCGGGAATAGAAGCTGTGTACGATGAAACGACTTGTATTAATCCGCCACGCCAAAAGCAGTTGGGCCAATCCATTACAAAGCGATTTCGACCGTAAGCTCAATGAACGCGGGGAACATGATGCACCTATGATGGGGCATCGGATAATGGCCGCAGGTATTGTTCCGGGCCACATCCTGTCCAGCACAGCACGCCGGGCGGCTGATACCGCAAAACTCATCGCTCAGGAAATTGGATTCGATGCAGAAAAGATTGAATGGTGCGATGACCTGTACCATTGCGTACCGGCTGTATTTGAAGAGCTGATTCAGGCAATGAATGATGATCTGAACACGCTCATTATTATAGCACACAATCCGGGTATTTCTGAGTTTGCTGCTTCCTTAGACAGCAGCGGGCAGATTCACCACATGCCCACCTGCGCAGTGGCAGGCTTCGAGCTTGATACCGAACATTGGAGCGAGCTGCTTAATTGCGCCAAAAAAACATTTCTATTCGATACGCCGAAGAACTATCATGACTAAGACGAACCCCTCACCGGAAGAAATAGCCGGGCTGCTGTTTACCGAGCATTTTGGCAACAGCCCTCTCAGCATCTCTTCCTTGCCTGTGTCGGGCTCTGACCGGCGCTACTACCGCCTAACCGGCCCCAAAGGCAAATCCGCCATTGCGACCATCAACACCAATATTGCCGAAAACAACACCTATTTCTATTTCACGGAGCTGCTGCGCAAACATGGCATCAACGTACCCGAAATGTACAGGGTCGCTAAAGACCGCCGAGCCTACCTGCAACAGGATGTAGGCCAGCAATCACTGTTCGATTTGTTGCGGGCAGAAGGCCAAACCGATCACGTCAAACAACTCTATAAGGCCAGCCTGGAGCAGCTTGCCAAACTGCAATGGATTGCCGGAAGAGACACCGACTTCAACCAGTGTTTCGCCACCCGGCAGTTCAACGAAGAGGCTATCATGGCCGATTTGCTCTATTTCAAATACTACTTCGCCGACCTCCAGAGGGTCCATTATGACCGCCTGGCACTGATGGACGAAATGCAGCAATGGAGCCGTGAGCTGGGACGGATGCAGCCGCTCACACTCATGTATCGGGACTTCCAAAGCCGCAACATCATGGTGCAAGATGGCAAGGTTTGGTTCATCGATTTTCAGGGCGCTATGCAAGGGCCCCCTCAGTACGATATTGCTTCGCTGCTATGGCAAGCCAAAGCCATGCTTCCCGCCGCTTGGAAAGAAGAACTGCTCACCAGCTACATCAGTTCTGTCAATGAATTACCGACTCCGAGGGTTGAGGAGATTTACTTCCGCAAGGGCTACGCTCAGTTAGTCTTATTACGCCTCCTGCAGGTGCTTGGGGCTTACGGTTTCAGAGGCTTGCTGGAACGAAAACCCCATTTCCTGAGCAGCATTGCCCCTGCCCTCGAAAGCCTTTCCTCATTCCTAGCCGACCATCCCCAACTGCCTGCCTATCCAGAATTACGCTCGCTGCTCGAGAAACTCTGCAGCCCCCAGATGCAACAGCGCTATACCGTACCGGCACCCAAAGGAGACAGTAAGCTGGTGGTCAGCATCTGCTCTTTTTCCTACAAAAAGGGAATCCCTAAAGACCGGAATGAAAATGGAGGGGGCTATGTGTTCGATTGCCGCGGCCTGCTCAATCCCGGTCGCTATGCGGCATACAAATACCTCAGCGGCTTCGATACTCCGGTTCAGAAATTCCTGGAACAGGAAACTAAAATGCCCGAATTCCTGAACCACGTTTCTGCTCTTGTTTCGATGCATGTAGAAGACTTCCTGGCACGTGGTTTCGAGAACCTGAGTGTGGCCTTTGGCTGCACAGGAGGTCAGCACCGCAGCGTGTATGCCGCCGAAAAACTGGCCGATTACTTACGCCAACGCTACCAGGTGGAAGTATCCATCACACACCTCAATCAGGATTCCTGGCTCAGCAGCTCTTCTGATAGCACGGCGTAGCAAAAAACCGCACTGCACATGGACGAGCAGACCCTAAAATCATTTTTAGATGAGCGCCTGGCACGCTACAACCAACCCGCTTTTATCCCTGCCGACCCCATCTGTATCCCCCACCGTTTTTCCAAAAAACAAGACATAGAAATCGCAGGCTTTTTCGCAGCCACTTTAGCCTGGGGCCGTCGAAGCACCATCATCGCCAATACCGGCCGCATCCTGCACTGGATGGATGATGCGCCGCACCAATTCATCCTGCAACACCTTCCTCAGGACTTGAAAAGGATGCTCGGCTTTGCCCACCGCACCTTCAATGCTACTGACCTGCTCTACTTCATCGAGCGCCTGCAATTACACTACCAGCAACACGCTTCGCTGGAAGACGCATTCGTGCCGCAAGCTGCGTTGACAGCCGCCAACATCGGGCCCACACTGATTCATTTCCACAATTACTTCTTCGCTCTGGAGCATCCTTCCCGTAGCCGCAAACACCTCAGCACCCCTCTTCGGGGCTCTGCCTGCAAACGTCTTTGTATGCTCCTCCGCTGGATGGTGCGGAACGACTCTGCAGGTGTTGACTTCGGTATCTGGCAGAAAATTTCAGCCGCCCAACTCATCATCCCGATGGACGTACACGTGGCCCGTGTTGCCTGTCGCCTCGGCCTCCTCGCCTCAGAAAAGGCAAGCTGGACTACCGCCACCGCACTTACCGATAAGCTGCGCCACTGGCGGCCGGAGGACCCTGTAGCCTACGACTTTGCCCTCTTTAGCCTCGGCGCTGAAGAACACCTGTGATTGAATGTGACCGGGAGCCTATTTGTGTTTCCAGCTTCTCGCTCGTTGCTCAACAAGCGTTACAACTACTGACTTTATTACACAAACACCAGCTCCCGTTCTACCGGCTCTTTGCGCAGCAATTCCGGAGGCACTACCGGCTCGGGATAGAGGATCAGTGATGTACCAGGCTGCTTCCACCAGTCGCTTTGCGCCAACCTACTACCATGAATGATGCCTACCACCGAGCAACGCTTATCGTTACTGGACCATTCCTCTATGCGTTCAAACAATTCATGCGGCACCTGAAACAACCCATCAAACGAAACATACACCCGCAGGAAGACATCCATGCTTAGTACCGCCCGCTCGTGGCTGTTCAACTTTTTATACGCATAGCGATAGTCGTAACGCAGTGCCGACAAATCAGACAGCACTGCAGAGGCTGTGGCGATGCCGCCTGCACCCTTTCCGTAAAAGAACTGCTGCTCGGCCAGCCCGCTTTCAATGACCACGCCATTGTATTCGTCGCGCACCGTGTGGAGCAGATGCCGGTCCGTCACAAACTGAGGCAGCACGTAAGCAGCCACCTTTCCGTCTGTCACCTTTTTTGCTGCAGCCACCAGCTTGATTGCCCAGCCTTTTTCGCGGGCAAAAACGGCGTCCTGCTCATGCAAGGCCTGGATGCCGGTGTAGCTTAATTGTTCCGGAGCAGCGAGAATACCATAGGCATGTGCCAGTAAGATGCAGAGTTTGTTAGCCGCATCAGTGCCGTTCAGGTCCAGGCTTGGGTCGCTTTCGGCAAAGCCGGCGATTTGGGCATCTGTCAGCGCTTCCTCAAATGAGATTTGTTCACAGGACACTTTGCTCAGGATATAATTCGTGGAGCCATTGACGATGCCCTGGATGCCTTGCAGAAGGTCGTTGTCGTAATACTCCTCGAGGTTGCGGATGACAGGAATGGAGGCACATGCTGCCGCTTCATAGAGCAGAGAGCCGCCACTTTCTTTTTGAATACGGAGCAACTCCGGAAGATGCCTGGCGATCATTTTTTTATTGGCGCTGACTACTGATTTCCCATTGCGTAATGCCGTGCTGACGATTTCAAATGCAGCCTCTGCATCATCAATCAGCTCCACGATGGTTTGGATGCTTTCATCGTGCAGTAATTCATCCGCCCTTGTGGTGAACAGTTGAGTGGGTGCTTTGCGTTTTTTCTCAGGATGGCGAATGGCAACTTTTACGATTTCAGATTGTAGGGAAGGGGTTTGTTGCAGGACGCGGTAGAGGCTTTCGCCGACCACGCCAAAGCCAAAGAGGCCGATACGATTGTTGGACATGTGATGTTCTGTTTTTTTTAGAAAGGATGTGATGGCCCTGGATGCAAGGCTGTATTACTTGGGGTGAACCGTGGAGCAGAGAAATCTAGCTGAAGTGTGCTACGCAACGAATGACGGGTAGCGAACGAAAGCCGGCAAACAAAAATTTTTTCAGGCTGCCAGGATTGCTTTGTGATGTGGTGATGCTGCGAATTCATCATCTGTTTTCAGGCTTTCCAGAGCCTGTTGCAAATCGGCAATCAGGTCGTTGGCATTTTCGAGGCCAACGCTCAGGCGAATGAGGCTGTCGGCAACTCCCCCGCTGCGACGACGCTCGGCGGGAATGCTTTTATGCGTCATCGTGGCGGGGTGGCAACAGAGACTTTTGACGCCGCCGAGGCTTTCTGCCAACTTGAAAAGTCGCGTGTTGCAGACCACAGATTTTGCAGCTTCTTCCGTGTCGTTGCGGAGTGTGAAAGACACGATGCCGCCGAAGCCGGACTGTTGTTGTGCGGCGATGTCGTGGTTGCCATGCCCTTTGAGGCCGGGATAAAAGACCTGTGTTACCTGAGGATGTAATAGCAGGAAATTTGCGACAGCAGTGGCATTGCTGCAATGTTTTTCCACACGCAGGGGTAGGGTTTCGATGCCACGGATGACGAGCCAGGAATCATGAGGTGCGAGAATGGCGCCGCAGGCATTTTGGATGAAACGGATTTGCTCGCCCAGCTCTTTGGTTTTCGTAACGACGATTCCAGCAATCAGGTCGCTGTGACCGCCGAGGTATTTGGTGGCGCTGTGGATGACGATGTCGGCGCCGAGGCGTAGCGGTTGTTGCAGGGCAGGCGATGCGAAGGTGTTGTCCACGCAAAGGAGGCAGCCCCGTGCCTGAGCAATGCGGGAGATGGCGGCGATATCGCTGACCTTAAGGGTAGGGTTGGTGGGTGTCTCAAGCCACACCAGCTTCGTCTGATCCGTGATTGCATCCAGCACGTTTGCTGCGTCTGTAGTATCCACATAGCGAACGCGGATGCCAAACTTGCTCCAGATTTGGCTGAACTGGCGGAAGGCACCGCCGTAGATATCGTCCACGGCGAGGATTTCGTCACCGCTTTGCAGCAGCTTGACAACGGCATCAATGGCTGCGAGCCCGGAGGAAAATGCGCTGCCAACAGCGCCCTGTTCCAGGGTGGCGATCAGGTTTTCGAGGGCACTCCGCGTGGGGTTTCCGCTGCGGGCATAGTCGTAGCCTTTGTTGATTCCCGGGGCTTCCTGTACGAATGTGGAAGTCTGAAAGATGGGCACCGAGAGGGCACCCGTCAGGGGGTCGCAGGGAATAGAATGGATGAGGTGGGTGGCATTTAGAGCTTGGCTCATGGCTTTGGGATGGTTTTTGGTTTGCGATGATTTTTTGGGATTCTTCGCACGCAACAACTCATCCGAAAAGTGTGGCCATCAAAGCAGCTTTCATTTGCCCTTTGGGAGAAGGGAATAAAAAAAGCGCTTCTGATGGCAGAAGCGCTCTTGATATGAAAAACCCGCAAAGCGGGAGGATCAAAGCTTGATTGCATTCTACTCATCTGCCCTGCATTGTATGCAGGATGGAATTAGCACCGATTCTCTCAGACGGGGAAGTCTTTGAGCGGTTGCTAAGGTTTCACAGGGCCATGACCCTCCACCTTTCTGGATAAGCGATGTGTTGAAAAGAACTGGTGCAAAGATGAAGGGCGAACGTTTGTTCTGCCAAAAAAATTTTGTGAAACAAGGTTTTTTAGTGTCCGACAGCAGGCGAATCCCTTCCTGAAACAGATATAAGCTGGACGTTTATTTCACGATGCGATTGGGATTCAGGGCTGCGAAATCTGCCCAGTCCGCCTTTTTGGAACGGCGTTTTTTTTCGGTGGTCAGCTCTGCATGTATGCCTGCCGGCAACCGGGACTGGTAGTGGTGGCAGAGGGCAACGGCTAAGGCATCAGTAGCATCCATAGAGTCCGGGATACCATCGCTGAGATGCAGCGTTTCCTGAATCATGCGCCACACCTGTTCTTTTGTTGCATGCCCGCGACCGGTGATGCTTTGTTTCACTTTGTTGGGAGCATACTCGATGGCCTGAAGACCATTGACTGTAGCGGCAGCAATCGCGACACCCTGTGCACGCCCGAGCTTCAGCATACTTTGCACATTCTTGCCAAAGAAAGGTGCTTCGATGGCCGCGACTTCGGGTTTGAATTTTTGAATCAGCGTTTCGATGGTTGTGTAGATCAGGCGTAGCCTTTCTGCATGATTCTTTTGACGAGCCAGGCGCAGGACACCCATCTCGATAAGGTGGGCGTTATTTTTACGAACCGCAATCAGGCCATAGCCCATAAACAGGGTGCCGGGGTCTATGCCAAGAATCACCTGCTCCGGTTGCGCAACAGCAGAAATCATCGTGAACAAAGCTAAAGCACGAGCCTGGAAGAGGGCAGCCGGCCTGCTTGTGATGGTTTTGCTTTGCTGGCAGCTCTATTGTCAGATTCATGGCCAAATCAACAATGGAACTGTTTTTCATTTCTGGCCTGAGGACACTGTTATTTACTTCCTGGCTGCCGCTGCACTCCTGCCCCTGAACGTGGTGTTGGAATCGCTGAAATGGCAGCGTTTGGTGGCATCGGCAGTACCGCTACAGTTTCTGCAGGCTTTACGCAGCGTGTTAGGAGGCATAGCGGCCTCGCTGATTACGCCCAACCGAATTGGAGAATACCCTGCCCGAATTATTCAGATGAAGGAACGGCATAGTGTGCGGCTGGTGTCGGTGTCTGTCTTGGGGGCCTGTGCGCAACTGTTGGCGCTGATGCTGGCTGGCCTTGTTGGGTTGGGCTACTACTGTGTGTTACATCCGCAGCCTTTAGTGTGGGCAGCCTGGGCAGTCTCGGCTTTGTTTACGCTGATGCTGGCTGGGCTTTATTTTTCCTTTGAACGCTGGGCGCCTTATATCGAGCGATTTCGCTGGCTTCGGAAGCTTCGGCTTTGGGGTCGTTTGCTCTTTCGGTTTTCGCTGCGCGAACAAATGATCATTCTGGGTATTTCCGTGTTGCGCTTCCTGGTTTATTCTTTCCAGTATTGGCTGCTGCTGCGTTGGCAAAACATTGCCTTGCCGCTGGGTGAAGGCTTGTTGTTGTGTGCCCTTTTCTTTTGGGCGATGGCGGTCATCCCATCCATTGCCCTGGCTGAGCTGGGCATTCGAGGTGTGGTGAGCTTGTTTGTATTCCGGCCTTATTCGTCCAATGCTGCCGGGATTGCTTACGCCACATTTGTACTCTGGCTCGTCAACCTGATGCTGCCGGCGCTGGCAGGAGCATGGTTGTTTCTGACGCAAGGGAGTGGTGTCATTTTTTCTTCCCGGCGAGATGCGAAAAAAGAGGAATGATATTTGGAATGTTCTGCCCGTATGAAGAGGAAATTTCTATTGCTGCTTTCACTGATGCTCCCGATAGTTGCCGCTGCGCAAAACGAGTTCTGTAATTCACGAAACGAAGCGTTTCAGGATGGCGAACAACTTTATTTCAAAGTCTGGTACAATGCTGCCCGCTTATGGATTGGTGCGGGCGAAGCCACTTGTAGCGTCAGCAAGACGATGCTGAACGGGCATCCTGCCTTTCATATCGTAGGTGAAGGGCGCACATTGAAGAGCTATGAATGGTTTTACAAAGTGCGGGACCGTTATGAAAGCTGGGTGGATATTTCCACGATGCAGCCGATGAAGTTTGTGCGCAACGTGAACGAAGGAGGCTTCCGGATTTACAACAATGTCGTCTTCAACCAGAACATCGGTCAGGCGGTGAGTACGAACGGAATTTTCAGGGTTCCTAAATGCGTGCAGGATGTGATCTCATCCATCTACTATGCGCGCAACATCAACTTCAAAGAATACAAACCCGGAGATAAAATCCCCTTTAGTATGTTCCTGGATGATGAGGTCTATCATCTGTACATCCGCTATATCGGCAAGGAACGGATCGAGACCCGCTACGGCAGCTTCAATGCGATAAAGCTGGCACCGCTGTTGATTCGGGGCACTATTTTTCAAGGAGGCGAAAAGATGCTTGTGTGGGTGAGCGATGATGAAAACCATTTACCGCTGCGTGTGGATTCACCCATTCAGATTGGCAGTGTGAAAGTGGACTTGATGGGTTATTCCGGATTGAAGCATCCGCTGAGCAGCTTAATCAGCCGGCGTTAGTACGCAATTTTGTGGCTTATGCAGCCCGATAAATCCCTTCGTCCCCGCTCAAGGATGGCCTCCTTTGGTCATGCATTCAGAGGCATCAAAAGCCTGATTGCTCAGGAGCCGAATGCAAAGCTTCACCTGGTAGCTACTCTGGCAGTGCTTGTGCTGGGTTTTTATTACCGTATCAGCCGGGGTGAATGGATGGCTTTGATTATCGTCATTGCGATTGTATGGTTGGCTGAGGCCTTCAACACTTGTATTGAAATGCTGTGCGACCTGTGGACTGAAGGAGCTTTTCACCCGCAGGTTAAGCGCATCAAAGACATTGCTGCAGGTGCTGTGCTACTCTCTGCTCTTGCCGCAGCCGTGACCGGTTTGCTGATTTTTTTGAAATAAATCTTCTTTAAGGAAGTCTGAAATTTGAGCATTATGGCTTGCTGGAATCATATTTATAGATCCTATTCCAGCGACTAAAAAAATTTCAAAAGAGAAGAAATATGGGATACATCGAAACTCCGGAACTCTATCGTGGGGAACACATCCGGCTGCACTATTACGATTGGGGCGAAGGCAAGCCCGTTGTACTCATTCATGGCTGGCCCTCGATGGCGCAGATGTGGGAATATCAGCTCGAAGTCCTGGCAGGCGCTGGCTATCGGGTCATCGCTTATGACCGCCGTGGATTTGGACGCTCTTCGGTACCCTATCAGGCATACGATTATGATCATCTTGCCGCCGACCTACATGCGGTACTGGAAGGATTAGACCTGAAAGAGGCCACATTGGTAGGCTTCTCAATGGGCGGAGGCGAAGTGGTGCGTTACCTCAGCCGCTATGGGTCGGCCCGAGTCAGCAAGGTGGTGCTCATAGGCTCGGTGACGCCTTTCCTACATGAGACACCAGACAATCCGAATGCTGCACCTACTTCGTTTTTTGAAGGTATGTTTCAAAGTATCCGAACCGATCGGGCCGATTTTTTTGAAGGCTTTGGAAAGACATTTTTTGGTGTGGAACCCGGCTCCAAAGTACCTGGCGAGGCGTACCTGCATTATTTCCACACGCTCTCTATGATGTCATCGGGCCATGCGACTGTTGCGTGTGCTCAGGCATTTGCCTATACTGATTTTAGAAAGGATTTACCTGCAGTAACAGTCCCTGCACTCATCATTCATGGCGATGCAGATAAGGTAGTACCCATCGAAATTTCTGGTAATCGAACGGCAAAAGCCCTGCCTCATGCCCGTTACATCGTGTATTCTGGTGCACCACATGGTTTGTTCTTTACACACCGGGAACAACTCAACACCGACCTGCTGGCATTCCTGGCTCAATAAGTCCCGGATTCATTGAAAATGGCGGACTTTAGCATCCGCGTAAAGATCTTTACGCAGCCTGAACACGGCTTCCAATAAGCTTCTGCCGATTTCATCAACATGACACAGGAATTCAAACCTACTGCTGCCGGCCTGCGGCTGGCCTATACCCTTCAGCTTGCAGACAATATCCTCATACTGGCACACCGCCTCAGTGAATGGTGCGGACACGGGCCGGTTCTGGAACAGGATATCGCTCTGACCAATACAGCACTCGACCACTTGGGAGGGGCACGGAGCCTTTATCAATATGCTGCGGAACAATTCAATGCCTTGCCGGATGCAGAACGTACTGCATTTTTTACATCGCCTGCTTTGCAACAGGCATTGACGGCAAAGGGAAAGGCAGAAGAAGATGACCTGGCCTATCTGCGCGATGCCTGGGACTTCCGGAATGTGCTGCTGGCAGAGCAGCCAAATGATGACTGGGCCTTTACCATAGCGCGTTCTTTTTTTATGGATGCCTTCCATTACTTCCTGTATCAATCCTTAAAAGAAAGCCCGGATGAAACGATTGCCGCCGTAGCCGAAAAGTCATTGAAAGAAGTGAGCTACCACCTGAAGTGGAGCAGCGAATGGGTCATCCGCCTCGGAGATGGCACGGCTGAAAGCAAAGAAAAAATGCAAACTGCCTTTGATGAACGCTGGCCTTATGCCGGCGAAATATTCGAAGCATCAGAAGCAGATAAAGCCGCGCTGGCAGCGGGGTATGGTGCTGATTTGGCTATCATCAAAAGTTTGTGGCAGGAACGTGTGAAGTCGGTGCTGGAAGAAGCCGGGCTGAACATGCCCGCTGAAACCTGGATGCACCGGGGCGGCAAGGAGTGTATTCACTCAGAACATTTGGGTTATATCCTCGCCGAAATGCAGTTTATGCAGCGGGCATATCCGGGTATGGAATGGTGATTCACGAAGCCCGCAGGCGCATCCCACTATTGCATCTGTTGCTCTATGCAGCCATGGCCGTGCTGCTCGTGTTCTCCGCGGTTTACTATAAGCTGCGCATCTTCTCAGACACTGCCGTCATCATCACCGACATGATTCGGACGGGCTGGTTTGCCACGGCTCATTCCCGGTTTATCGGTTCCTTTTATCAGGTAGCGCCGCTCTTGCTTTCTAAACTGAATGCGCCGCTTTGGGAAATATTGCTGAGCTATTCGTTGAATCATGCTTTAATACCCGTGCTGTGTGCTTTGCTCTGTATGCACTGGCTTCACAGGCCCTATCAGGCACTGGCCATCATGCTGCAGGCTGTGCTGATGAGCGTGCTGCTCTATTATTATCCCTGTAGTGAATTGCAGGCAGGACTATTCTTGTTGCTGTTGTATGATGCCCTGGCAGATGAAGCAGCAGCAGGCCGCCATAAACGTAGTTTCCTGATTGCAACTCCGCTGATGCTGCCGGTTATCGTGTTTTCGCATCCCATGATGGCTCCCACCTTGATGACCTGGCTCGCCTACCGTCTGCTGAAAAGTGATGCTGATTTCCGGAGGACATTCCTGGTAGCGGGAATCATCCTACTGGTATTTCTGATCAAAGAATTCTGGTTCACCTCCACGTATGAGACCGCGAAAATGCTGACCTGGGAGACTATTCGACCCTTTGGCCTGAACTACTACAGCGGTCCGCTGGCGAGGTCTTGGTATAAGTATGTACTGGATGATACCTTTCTGGTTCCCGTCATATTTCTGATAACGCTTGCGCTGCTCTGGCGCTTGCGCAGCTACCGGCTGATGGGCCTGCTGGTGCTGAGCTGCCTGGGCATCCTCACGCTCGTTCTTATCAATTTCGAAAACTGGAATGACCATTTATACGATCAGTATTACGAGCATCAACTCCAGCCTATTGTCTTCTTTCTGGTATTGTTTCTGAGCTATGCATTATACCGGCTGCGCCTGAATCAAATCTGGGTGAGTGGGGCTATGGCTATCGTGTTCCTCATTTCTTTTTTAAAAATAGAAGCGGGCAAAAACTGGCATATCGAGCGGCAGCGATGGTTGTGGGGTTATCTGAACCTGATGGACGAGATGCACATCAAAAAAGCAGCCCTGGGCCGGATATGGATTCGGGAAGATTTAATCCGGGGTTCATTCTGGAGTGCGAGTACAGAAACCCTTTTGCTCAGCGCCAGCCAGGGACCGGAACATGCCAAGACCCTGTTTCTGGCCTGGGATCCCGACCATATCAACGAGCCGGTTCAAACCGGGACCGATTTTGTGAACGATAGTTGGTACTTCAAGTTGAATGAGCTTCCCAAAAGATATTTTCAGCTTGATGAAAAGCCCTACGTGATCCTCGACCATGTGGTGCCGGCATCGAAGCTGCAAGCCATGTTATGGCCCTGATTCCATTTGCGGTGCCACCTTCCACCCTCGAATTTTGCATAAACATGGATTTGCAGCTCCCTCAGGTATCCGCCGTTTATTCCTGGCTGGCTCAGGTGAAAGACCCCGAGCTGCCCGTGTTGTCTATTCTTGACTTAGGTATCGTGCGTGGGGTGAACATCACAGAAAATGGCGAACTGCAGGTCACCATCACACCTACCTACAGTGGTTGCCCTGCAATGGATGTTATCGCCATGAACATTCGGATGGCCTTAGCCGGTAGGGGCTTCAGTAAAGTGGATGTACAGCTTCAGCTTCGTCCGGCCTGGACAACTGACTGGATGAGCGAAGAAGGGAAAAAGAAACTAAAGACATATGGTATTGCACCGCCCCAACGCCTGAGTGCCTCCGCTGCGTTAGGATTGTTTGAAGAAGACGAGTCAATAGTCTGCCCACGCTGCAACGCCACGGACACACGCTTAGTGAGCCGGCATGGGGCTACAGCCTGCAAGGCAATGTATCAATGCAACGTCTGCCACGAGCCTTTTGAGCATTTTAAATGCCACTGATATGCCCCTACACTTTGAAAAAAAATCGCAGCCTTTAGCTTCCCGAAAGGTGTTTTATGGCCGAATGGCATACAGCATTACGATTGCAAGCAGCATCATGCTCTTTTGCCTGCTGATTGGCGTGACTGGCTATCATTATTCAGACAATATAGCCTGGATAGATGCCGTGCATAATGCATCCATGATTTTGAGCGGCATGGGCCCGGTGGTAGAAGTCAAGAGTACAGTAGGTAAGATTTTCTCTTCCTGCTACGCTCTTTTTAGTGGGGTTGTTTTCATTACCAATATCGGCATCATCCTGGCACCCGCTGCACACCGGCTTTTCCACCGCTTGCATGTGATGGAGAAATAATCAGGACTCCGGATTTTCCGAGCCAAGCTGTTCCAGGGCATGTTGGGAAGCTGCCTGGCTGGCTTCTTTCTTAGTGTATCCTGTACCGGTGGCTATTTGCTCACCATCGAACTGAACAGAGACACAAAAGACCTTTCTGGCCCCTTCCATTTTTTCGCTCAGGGTTACGAAATCTGCCTTCTTTCCGTGGCGTTGTGCCCAGCTTAGCAATTTGTTTTTATGGTTGTTGTCTGTGGCTTCAATAAGCTCCATGTCCATGTACGCCTTAATCATTTGCTTCAGAACAAAACGACGGGTCTTTGCATAGCCTACATCAAGATAAACGGCACCTACCAAGGCTTCCAGGGCATTGCCAAAGATGTGGGAGCGTGCCAGGGAGCGATCGGAATGATTGAAAAGAACCAATTTATTCAAGCCCATTTGCATGGCCACGGAATTAAGTGATTCGCGGCGCACCATCCGGCTGCGCATTTCCGTCATGAACCCTTCCGGCTGAGTGGGGTATTTTTTAAAAAGATAGTCCGCTACAATGGCGCCGAGGATAGCATCACCAAGGTATTCCAGGCGTTCATTGTTTTCGGCCACGGTTTCGCTTTGCGAACGATGCGACAAGGCGAGCTGGTAGTAGGGAAGATGCTTGGGACGGAAGCCCAATAAGTGCTCTAATTGCAGCTCCAGCGGCTGAGAGGGCATAAACAGCCCGCTAATCAACGATCGGAACGGGCGATGCAAGGGATGCCGTTTTTAGAAGAAAGCCGTCCTGTAGGAAACGGCAGGAGAAGGGGCGCGGAATACTCAGAAAGTTCTTCGCTCTGCGGTGCATTTTTTTCAGGCCTCAGCCTTTTTAAAAATAACAGAAGCATTGTGCCCTCCAAATCCGAAGGTATTGCTCAATGCGGCGCGTACCGTACGCTGAACCGGGTGGTTGAAGCTTAGGTTGAAACGCGGGTCAATCTCAGGGTCGTCCGTGAAATGGTTGATGGTAGGGGGGACGATATCGTGCATCACCGCTTTGATAGAAGCGATGGCTTCGATGGCACCGGCACCACCCAGCAGGTGCCCCGTCATGCTTTTTGTGGAGGACACATTGAGCTTGTAGGCATCTTCTCCAAACACTTCCGCAATGGCTTTCAGCTCGGCCACATCACCTAAAGGTGTAGAAGTGCCGTGCACATTGACATAATCCACCTCCGAAGGCTTCATGTCGGCATCTTCCAGAGCATTGCGCATCACCAGCATGACACCCAGTCCTTCCGGGTGGGGTGCTGTGAGGTGATAGGCATCGGCACTCATACCGCAGCCGGCGATTTCTGCCAGAATCCGGGCGCCACGGGCTTTAGCATGTTCGTACTCTTCGAGCACCAGAGCGCATCCGCCTTCGCCCAGCACAAATCCATCCCGGTCTTTATCGAAAGGACGAGAAGCCGTTTTGGGGTCGTCGTTTCGTTCGCTGAGTGCTTTCATTGCGTTGAAGCCGCCAATACCACTTTGGGTGACCGCCGCTTCGGAGCCGCCGGCGACTATTGCATCCGCCATGCCGATGCGGATATAGGTGGCCGCATCAATAAGGGCATGAGTTGAAGAGGCACAGGCGCTGACGGTAGCGAAGTTGGGTCCCCGGAAGCCATACTTCATGGAAATATGGCCTGCGGCGATGTCCAAAATCATTTTGGGTATGAAGAACGGATTAAAGCGTGGGGTACCATCGCCTTTAAAAAATCCCATCATCTCTTCATAATAGGTGACCATGCCACCGATACCCGAGGCCCAGATGACACCTACGCGGTCGCGGTTGATTGCTCCTTCTGCGGTAAGGCCGGATTGTTTTACGGCTTCATCGGCAGAGGCTAAAGCGAATTGAGAAAAGCGGTCGAGCTTACGGGCTTCTTTGCGGTCGAAATAATCTTCCGGGTTAAAGTTTTTAACCTCACAGGCAAACTTGGTTTTGAACTTTTCAGTATCGAAAGATGTGATAAAGTCGCAGCCAGACTGTCCCGCCAACAGGCCGTTCCAGTAGGCATCTACGGAATTGCCGAGCGGGGTAATGGCGCCGAGGCCGGTGATTACTACGCGTCTGTTCTGGAGGGGCTTCATGGGTACGTGGTCGGCTTGAGCAATGCGTGACTATCGTGTTACAAGTTCTAAAGGGGCCATGCCTGCAAACGAAGACCAAAGATGTTTATTGAACAATTGGCAGCCTCATCCAAAAAGCGGCGAGACTGCCAACTGCAAACTAAAGACTGATATCAGTTTATTTCACGTGCTCCTCTAAGTAAGAGATAGCTTGACCCACTGTTGTGATTGTTTCAGCCTGCTCGTCGGGGATGGAGATATTGAATTCTTTTTCAAACTCCATAATAAGCTCTACGGTGTCCAGCGAGTCGGCGCCGAGGTCGTTGGTGAAAGATGCTTCGGGAGCCACTTCGCTCTCATCCACACCCAGCTTGTCAACGATAATTTTCTTGACGCGGGTTGCAATTTCAGACATGGTTTGGTGCTGTTTTTGTTTCGCGCAAAAGTAGTCGTTCCGGATAAATGCCAAACGGCCAGGCCAAAGTTTTTATACCGTATGGCTCCTACAAGTTCCGGAAGCTCAAGGAACCATAAGAAAGCGGAGATTCAGACTGGGTTTTGAAGCTCCGAATCCGTGCTGTCCACCACATAAAGGGGCCGGCCCCGAACGTTGGAGATAATACGGGCAATGTATTCGCCGATGATGCCCAAAGAAAGCAGTTGTACTCCGCCGAGGAAGGTAAGGGAGATGATTAGGGAAGCCCAGCCGGGTACGGTGTTATGTCCCACGAAATAGCTATAGAGCGCATAGATGGCTATGAGGAAGGAGATGCCGCAAACGATGAAACCCATGGTTGCGGCCCATTTCAGGGGGTTGTCAGAAAATGCGGTGATACCATTAAAAGCCAGGCGCAGCATTTTCCGGAAGGGATAGTTTGTCTTTCCAAATTTTCGTTCATCCCGTTCGAAGAGCACATAGGTGCTTTTAAAACCTAACCAGGCAATTTGGCCTCGTAGGTATTTATCGTACTCTTTCATCTGTTTCAGATATTCCAGTACATCGCGGGAGATAAGGCGGAAGTCGCCTACATCCAGAGGTATTTCAAATGAGACCATCCGGGCGAGGATGCGGTAGAAAGCACGGGCTGTAAACTTTTTGAAATACGTCTCGCCTTTGCGGGCGCGGCGTTTGGCATATACCACTTTAAAGCCTTCCTGATATTCCGCATACATGTCTCGAATCAGTTCGGGCGGGTCTTGCAGGTCACCATCTATCGTGACGATGGCTTCGCCACGGGCATAGTCCATGCCGGCAGTGATGGCGATTTGGTGGCCGAAGTTTCTGGAGAAAGCGATATAGTGCAAGTGATCATTGCCCGTACAAGCTTGTTTAAGTAAGGAGAGGGTATGATCGCGGCTGCCGTCATTGACAAAGATGATTTCGTAGGCTGGCGTAATGCTTTCTGCTGCTGCGGTCATTCGGCGCACCAGTTCACCGATAGTCTGCTCTTCATTAAAGACCGGTACAACAATAGAAAGGGCAATATTTTTTGATTGCATCCTGCAAAGAAAGGTGTGCTGCATGAGTCTGCAGGAAATACATCCCGGGTGCTACTTCAGAGGGAATTTTTTTTAAAAAAAGCCAACGATTCTGAATTTTTCCCTGTCATCTATATGAAATCTTTGAGGCGAGTAAGGGAAATCAATCGGCAAATTTTGGCAGCCATTCTTGCTCCTCGTAATTTTCATTTTTCACCAAGCCTGTAGTTGACGTATTAGGAGCTTTCTCATGAAGAAATTTTTATTCGGCCTTTTTATACTTGGTTTCCTACTGATTAGCCCAACATGGGTTCAGGCACAGCTTACTGCAAATTTTACAGCGACTACACATTCAGGATGTGCCCCGGTTCAGGTCACTTTTACCGATGCATCTACCGGTAATCCTGCAAGCTATTTGTGGGATTTTGGCATTGGTTCACCCGTGAGTACTAAAGGCCCTCATCTGAAAACATATACCACTCCTGGTAATTATGTCGTTTCGCTGACGGTGACGGATGCAAATGGCACCATCACCAGTGTGAAGCTGGATACTATTCATGTGTATGGGAAACCCAGTATTCAGACGGTAAGTGCCAACCTGACCAGCGGCTGTGTGCCCTTGAATAATGTACAATTCAGTGGTGCTGCGCTTTCCGGTGCTCCCGCCGGGGCTGCTCAGGGTTTGAGTTGGTATTGGGATTTTGGGGATGGCAGTTCCCCTTCGAATGCAACCGCGCAGAACCCCATGCACAACTATACTGTCGCCGGCACATTCAACATTACACTGACAGTTACGAATGCAGCAGGTTGCCAGCAGGACTCGACCCGTAAGTTGTACATGAACGTGTATCCCTTGCCGCAACCCAGCTTCACGGTTAGCCCGAATAATTACGCCTGTGGGGCGCCGGCAACCTTGAATTTTACGAATACCTCAACAGGGGCTACTCCCTCCCGCGCCGGATGGACGTTTGGAGATGGGAGCGGGAAATTCACGGGCAATACGATTGTGCATACCTACGCCGGCACAGGCTCCTACATCGTGACCATGCACGACACAGATGGACATGGTTGTGTGTCGGTCAACCCGGCCTATGCGACCCGGACTGTGACTGTGTATCCTGATCAGCCAGCCTTTAGTTTTTCCCCTTCGAAAGCTTGCGTGAACCAAGCCGTTTATTTCACTGATAATTCACCCGGAATGTTTTTTACGGATTGGGATTATGGTGATGGGGTGAAAGACCAGTCCGGCGTTCATGCGTACACGTCGTCAGGCACATTTCAGGTGAAGATGACTTCACATATCGGGCTTTATTGTACGAGCACGCTGACGAAAAACATTACTGTAAATGCAGCACCGGCTATCCAGGTGACTCATAGCCCCAGCGTTCCTTGTCCTGCACCCACCACGGTTACCTTCACAGCCTCTGCCCCGGGTTCCTCCAGCAGCACTCAGTATAGCTGGAGTTTTGATGGAACACCCTTTGGTTCCAACAGCAATGCCACACAGAGCTACACATTTACTGCCAGTGGATACCGGCATTTTCAGGTGACTGCCCTGGACCCGGTGACCGGTTGCACCAGTACTCTTACGGAAAATTCATTCCCCATTTATCCCATCATACCCGAGTTCGAGCATCCTAAGGATGAAGAAAACATGGGCTGTATTCCTTTTTCGCCTGAATTCGAGTTGTCATTAAAAACGACCCTGCCCCCTATACCCCCTCCTGCACCACTACCCCCTTACCCCGTAGCGATTGACTCGAGCACTTTTCAATGGACTTTTTACAATGGAAGCGCAACGCCCGGCAGCTCCACCTTGCCCGGCGGGCATCTTTATACCTGGAACTCTGTTGGGACATACAAAGTGGTGGTCAGTGGGATGACTAAAAACGGATGTCCTTTCACAGATACAATTTCGGTTCACGCAGACACACCAACCGTACCCAGCTATACTGTCAGCCCACTCACGAATTGCCCAAAGGTCCCCTTCACATTCGTCAACACCACAGCGAATGATACGGGTACTACCTATCAATGGGTTCTTGGGGATACTACATTTAATGTAGGCCCATGGATTGCCGGCTTCAACCATAGCTACAAGATTCCTGGGCGATATTTTCCCAAGTTGATTACGAATCATCATGGATGCATAGCGACCTATACAGACCCCGATAGCCCCAATCAGGTTGCGGTAGTAGTGAATCCTTCAAATGCCAATTTCCGATACGACATTGTCTGCGGTACGTATAAAGTTCAGTTTTCGGACCTGAGTATCGGTGCCCATACCTGGCATTGGGATTTCGGTGATGGGGACACCAGCAATGTGCAAAATCCTAAGCATACCTATGCAGCAAACGGAACATATCAGGTGCATTTGCACACCTCTAATTTCACTTATGGATGCAGCGATGACACCATACTCGCGGTTAATGTTTTCAATGTAGCATCGGCATTAAGTTTTTCTGCCGATAAAGACACGTTTTGCGTTGGAGACAGGGTTCATTTCATTGCAAGTTTCCCCGGGCCCACCATAGCACCTACATTCTCCTGGCAGGTAGATAATGGCCCTCAAAGTTTGTTTACGAGTAAAGCAGACACATTCATCATTTTCCCAACACGGGGGCAGCACAAGGTGAAACTCTATACGATCTACGACTCCTCCTGTACCAGTTTTGTGGTTGATTCAAGTTTTCTGGCTGCACAACCTATAGTTGGTTTTCTGGCTTCAAACCACCTGGATTGTACGCCTGTGTCTGTGAATTATTCAGACACCAGTAAAGCAGTTCCGGGGACGACGATTTATTCCAGAAGCTGGGACTTTGGCGACACCACATTCAATTTTGGCAATAACAAAAATGTCACGCACCAATATTTAAACAGAGGATTAAAATCCCCTTTGCTCATTGTAACAGACAATATCGGATGCAAAGACAGCCTGCATCAATATGGGATGATCGATGCACGGCATACGGTGGATTCGTTCACGGTTTCGGACACCCTTGTTTGCACCAATGACACGGTACGGTTCAAGAATTACACCATAGGCGATAGTGCAACCTTACAATATCGCTGGGACTTTGGCGATGGCTATACCAGCAACTTGCGCAATCCCAATCATGCCTTTAATCTTCCGGGAACGTACCATGTCCGGCTCATTGCCTTTGACAATGTCCCGTGTGCAGACACCTTCTATGTGAACGTCCGGGCGAAAGGACCGATAGCCAGCTTTACCAAGGATAAAAGCATCAGCACCTGTAAAGCCATGCAGGTACACTTTACAAACACATCCCAAAATGCGATTAGCTATGTGTGGGATATGGGCGACGGGGTGACCCTACCTACGACACCCTCAGTTTATACCTATGGTACGCCCGGAAAGTATATCATCACCCTCCGTGCTACAGATGCTGAAGGCTGTACTTCCTATGCGCTGGATAGCGTATTCCTGCTGGGTTACAGAGGTTCTTTCAGCTTTACACCCACAACACTTTGCCTTGGGGACACGGTGCATTTCAAGGCGGCGGTGAACAACATCCCCACCATCAACTGGGACTTTGGTGATGGAACCGGTGCTACGGCTCATTTGAGTGCAGATACGTTCCATGTCTATACTTCCGGAGGTTCTTTCAGCCCCATCGTGATTTATGATGCCGGAGAAGGCTGCGGTAAAGCCTTCGATAGTGGAATCGTACCCGTACAAGTTGAAGAATTAAAAGCAAACTTCAGTACCACGGTGCCATGTGTCGGGGTGCCTTTTTCGCTGCGTAGCACCAGCACGGCACAATTCAGTACGCCCAATAGCTGGCACTGGAAACTCTCTGCGAGCGACACAGCCAATGGCACCAACACCAGCTATCTGGTAAATCAATCCGGTCCTCATCCCGTGACCCTGCACGTGACCAGCAGCCTGGGTTGCAAAGACAGTATCACGAAAAATGTTTTCATCAACCCACTGCCCTTTATTGATGCAGGCCCGGCGGATACCGGCATTTGCCCCGGCGATACCATCCGGCTAACGGGCCATGGTGGCGTCAGCTATATCTGGTCGCCCGACTCATTAGTGAGCTGTACCCACTGTACCGTTACTCTGGTTTCTTCGGCAAGGCCTACTCAATATTTTGTTGTTGGTACCGACTCCAATGGATGCGTCAACCGCGACAGCATCACCGCCCGGATTCAGATCCAAACGACCGCCAATGTGCTGCCCGGCGGGGATATTTGTATTGGTGAGAGCTTCAGGCTACATGCCAGCGGAGCCACGATTTATAAATGGCAACCCGAGCGATTTCTGGATTCGCCGGACATTGCCAGCCCGCTTGCTACTCCTATCATCACGACACATTATGTAGTGATGGCTAAAGAAGGAACTTGCCTGGAGCGCTACGATACGGTAACCGTAGTGGTGCATCCCACACCTTACTTTGATGCCGGCGATGACCAGTTTATCAACTATGGAAGCTCTGTAACCCTGAACCCGACCGAGAAAGGCATTGCCCGGATTGAATGGCGACCCGATACGACCCTTTCCTGTTTCGACTGCTTCCACCCGGTAGCACATCCCAGCTTCACGACGATTTATTACGCGAAAGGGTACAGTGAATATGGCTGCGTTGATTCCGACAGTGTGGTGGTTCGGGTGCGTTGCAATGGCGACTCCGTGTTTATCCCAAACAGTTTTACGCCGAATGGCGATGGACTCAATGATGTGTTTTTCCCAAGAGGGAAAGGCATATCCTATATCTCTTCCATGCGCATTTTCAACCGCTGGGGCGAATTGGTTTTTGAACGCTACAACTTCCCGCTCAATGATGAAAAAAGTGGATGGGACGGCAGTTATAAAGGCAGCAAGTTGCCCCCTGATGTGTTTATGTACACCATCCAGACGCGCTGTGCGACCGGGGAGCCTTTACTCTGGAAAGGAGATGTAACGATTTTGCGATGATACCTGCTTCGACTTGAGATTTTTTTACTCAAAAAAATTTTCAGCAAAAGCACCAACTCATTTTATAAAAAGACAGTCTTAGATTAGAAACGATAAGAAATGACCACCCGATGAAGAAAACTATACTCAGTATAAGCTGTGGCTTGCTTTGCCTTCCGCTTTGTCAGGCTCAGGACATACACTTCTCTCAGTTTTACGAAACGGCTATTCTGCGCAACCCGGCGCTAACCGGCACTTTTGACGGTGACTACAAGGTGGCCGGCGTGTACCGTTCACAGTGGAGTTCTATTTCAAAACCCTTCATCACCGGACTCGTAACAGCGGAAAGTCGTTTGCCCGTGAAAGGCCAGTCCGGCGATTACTTCACGGTGGGTCTGCTGGCATACTATGACAAGGCAGGCAGTATTGATTTGCAAACAATCGCCCTATACCCATCTATCGCCTTCACTAAATACTTAGGCACTTCGCGCAGCTTCCTGACTGCCGGATTTACGGGTGGTTATATCCAGCGTTCCTTCGACCCGGCTAAAGCCAGCTTTAATTCTCAATACAACAATGTGGGCGGATACGACCCCAACCAACCCAGTGGAGAAGTATTCTCAGACAATCGGATTTCTAATTGGGATATGGGGGCCGGCCTGGCAATCAACAGCGGTTCTGAAGACAATTCATACACCTATTACGCCGGGGTATCCGCCTATCATTTCACACGGCCCAAACGCTCTTTTCTTTCCAATAGCGACATCGTGCGACTAGATACTAAATGGAATGTAGCTGCCGGGGGTTCTGCCCGGCTGAGTGACCAGTATGGTGTGCAGCTTCATTTCAATTATGCACGTCAGGGGGTCTATACCGAATTGATTGGTGGCGGATTGATAGGCTGGAAACGAATCAGCGAAAATGAAAGCGACCCTTCACTGGCCATTTATGGAGGTGTTTTTTACCGGATGAATGATGCGGCTATTCCCACGTTCAAGCTCGATTATCAGCAGGTGTCTTTCACGCTTTCTTACGACTTCACCACCAGCAGCCTAAGGCCTGCCAGTAATGGTGCAGGCGGCATGGAACTAACAGTCGTTCAAAGCGGGCTTTTCAAAAGTGATAAGTATGAGCGGGCACGAACACTCTGCCCGAAACCCTGGTGAGGGAAGGGTTACGCCCATTTTTTTTAAGACGAATGAAGCGAGAATACTGGCAAATACTATCTGATGAAAAAATTGCTACTAGCCCTATTAGCTGCTACAATTTCTTCCCTGGCTTTTGCCCAACCATCAGCCAACTTCTCTGCTTCGCCCCAGACGGGATGCCCGCCCATGGTGGTGAGCTTTACAGATAAAAGCACCGGCAGTCCAACAAGCTGGAGCTGGACATTTACGGGCGGTTCGCCTTCCAGTTCCACAACAAAAAATCCTACCATTTCCTATTCGGCTCCGGGCACCTATCCCGTGAGCCTCAAGGTGAGCAATGCTTCCGGCAGCAATACCAAGACCGTCTCAGGATACATCACGGTTTGGAATACACCCACAGTCTCCCTGCCTACGACCCCTATTCTGGTTTGTCCGGGCAGCCCGGTTTCCTTATCGGCTTCTGTGAGCTGGAATGCGCCGGGAACGGGAAATTATTATTGGGATTTTGGAGATGGAGGCAGCTCCACGGCCGCCAGTCCCACGCACAATTATTCTTTCGGTGGTGCCAGCTACACGATAAAGCTTACCGTAACGAACAGTGTTGGCTGCCCCACAACCGATACTGCACTGAACCTGATTTCGATTTACCCTTCCCCCTTCATTAGCTTTTATGCCACGGATACTACCATTTGCAGCCTTGGGGGCAACACAACTTTCATTAGCACCACCACAGGAGCAACACCGCTTAGTTTTAGCTGGGATTTTGGGGACGGAAATTCAGGTACGGGCAGCCCCTCCACACATACTTACGCAGCCCTAGGTTCCTATTCAGTCACTTTGGCTGTAACCGATTCGAGAGGATGTAAAGACTCACTGAAAAGGCTAAACTATATCCATGAGCGCTCCGTGACGGCTGCTTCGAATGTGCCGACTTCAGTGTGCCAAAACAGCTCATTGGTGGTGAACAGCGTGTCGCCGACGACAAATGGAGCCGTTATTTCCTGGGATTTTGGAGATGGTACCAGCCGGGTCTGGTCCGACACGGCAACCCATATTTACTATGCTTCCGGAACCTTCAACGTGAAGATGTATGCCACAGTTGGTGGTTGTACGGATACGATTTCAAAATCAGTAACGGTATTGCCGGCACCGAATGCACTCTTCTCCTTTAGCCCCCAGTTTCCTTGCCCTGCACCATCCATCGTCAGCTTTGCGGCTGCGGGTGGCAGCCTGCCCAGCTATTCCTGGGATTACGGTGATGGATTTTTCGGCACCGGCGCCAACACAACACATACCTACGCCAACAACGGGAAGTTTGCCGTGAAACTGACGGCCCAGTTAGGGGTATGTTCCAGTACAAAGACGGACACAGTGACCATCTTTTCGGGAGCCTTGACCATACTCGATTATCCGATGCTTGGCTGCTTCCCTTATTTAGCGAAACTGCATGATACGGTGTGGCAACCAGACCTCTCGCCCTTACTTTACTATCCCTATCCCTTCCCAATCATTTCACGCACCTGGCATTTTGGGGACGGAAGTACCGCGTACAACATTGCTCGCCCCAACCATACCTACTATAATCCCGGCACCTACTACTGTATTCTTTCGGCAACTACTTCGAACGGATGCAACTTTAATGATACCCTTGATGTGCATGTAGGTGGGCATTCCACCATAAAATTTGGTGCCGTTCCTAATCCGGTTTGTGCCGGAAATAGTATTCAATTTCACGACAGCAGCTCCAGCACATACGGGCCCATCACCGGCTGGTATTGGGACTTTGGAGATAACCTGAACAGTTCGATAATACAGAACCCCCCCAATATCTATGCGCTTGCCGATACGTACAGCGTCACGCTGGTGGTGAGTCAGAATGGATGCTTAGACACCTTCACCAAGAAAGATTATGTGGTGGTGATGGATCCTTCTTCCAGGCCTCGGTTCAAGGTGAGTTGTGACACAATTGGCCTGGTGCATTTTGTGGACAGCTCCATCAATGCCACATCCATCAAATGGTATTTCGGCGATGGCTCTACCAGCACGCTTCATTATCCCAATCACCAGTATGCCACTCCGGGCACGTACTATGCTAGCCTGGTTGCCTGGAATAGTTATACGGGTTGTCGGGACAGCCAGTTTTTTGCTGTCATCATCAACAATATTTCGGTGGATATGTCTGCCTTGGACAGCACCCTTTGTTTCAACGACACGATCGTGCTCTCGCCCGTAATCACAGGCTTCATTGCGAATCCATCTATTTCTATTGGCAGTATAAAATGGGGCTATGGCCTAATGGGCATGGCTCCTTCGAAAGGAAATCTTTACAGTCCCGGAAGGTTCATTGCTTCGTTTCGGGGCCAGGTCAATATTGGTGTTTGGGTTGAAGACAACAACCATTGTGTGGTTTCTAAAATCCGAAACAACTTCATCACTGTGGGTGGCCCTATTGCAAAGATGAGTGCTCATCCGCCCATTGGATGCGCTCCGGCGAATATTCAGTTTAATGACAGCAGCTATTATGCTGCCGGCACTTCTCGTACGAGTGCCTATTGGGATTTTGGCGATGGCACGAACGCCACCACGCCTTTCCTGTCTATTGGGCATTTTTATCCAAAGGTGGGCAGCTATGGCATCTCGCTGAAAGTAACAGACAATATCGGCTGCTGGGATTCTATCGGTATTCCCAACTACATGCTCATATCCCGCCCAATAGCATCCTTTGCCACCTTGGGCACAGCCGCCTGTGCGGGCACACCCTACAGTTTTTACAACGCTTCTACCGGCAATAATCTGAGCTATGCCTGGGACTTTGGCGATGGCACCACCAGCACACTCACAAACCCGAAGCATATGTACACCGTCCCGGGAACCTATGCAGTTCGGCTCATTGCCATAGACGGTGTAGGCTGTATGGATACCATGGTTATTTCCGGTGGCGTGACGGTTGCACCCAAGCCCAAGGCCGGTTTCACGATGGACGATACCATCAATGTTTGCCCACCGCTGATTGTGCATTTCACCAATACTTCCACAGGTGCCGTGAGCTACAATTGGGATTTTGCCAATGGCATCAGTTCCACATTTCCTAATCCTTCGGCTACTTACCTCAAGCCCGGCATTTACTACATCCGCCTCATCGCTCTGAGCAATAAAAGATGCCCGGATACCGTGTACAACCGCGTCCGTTTATTGGGCTATAATGGAGTGTTGAGCTATGCGCCGCTCAAGGGTTGCGCACCCTTGACGGTGCAGGTTCAGGCCAATAATGTACCCGGTGTTTCCGGATTTATTTATGATTTTGGGGATGGGGTGACCACGCCCAGCACATCGCCCAGCATCACCCATGTCTATACCCAGCCCGGGCCGCATGTGCCTAAAGTGACTATGACGGATAACCTAGGGTGTGCTGCGGTTTCGTATGGCTTAGATACGGTGAAAGTGGATGGCGTCTTCCCGGGATTCACCTTCACACCTTTCCCCGGCTGCGACTCCGGTACGATACAATTTATAGACACCTCGCGGGGTGCTTACTCGCAGCTCAACCCGGTCATCTGGAGGTTCCATGATAGCACCATCAGCACCCTGGCGAGCCCCAGCAAGCATTATCCACGGCCCGGTCATTACCCGATAGCTCAATATTGCAGCACCACCACGGGTTGCAAAGACACTTTCCTGAGTGAAGTAGTCTTCTATAAAAGGCCCGGCATTTTCGCAGGTGTGGATACCATCATCTGCCTCAGCGACTCTGTGATGTTGCTGCCGAGGGGAGGTGTTTCCTACGCCTGGTCCCCCACTTCCTCTCTGAGTTGTGGCCTTTGCACGAATCCTTTCGCCTCCCCCATTGTACCGACTACCTATTTGGTGGTGGGCACAGACAGCAACGGCTGTAGCAATACGGATTCCGTCCACATTGGTTTGAAATATAAAACGGTCACTTTGCTGCGTGCACCTTCAGAAATGTGTTCCGGCGACACGATTCAGTTTTTCGCTGAAGGAGCCGGTGTATATCATTGGTCGCCCGACACGGGCTTAAGCAATGCAGACACTTCCAGCCCGCTTGTTTTTCCCATTGAGTCGCATCAATATGTGCTGGTCAGCAGGCTGGCGGGTTGCATACCGGATACAGATTTTGTCAACCTCGCCGTACACCCCACTCCAACGGTTGAAGCAGGCGATAACCAGACCATGATCGCCGGAAACACCGTGCAATTGCAAGCCACCGCAACCGGAGCAATCAGTTCCTGGCTCTGGCAACCGCCGGAAGGCTTGTGGTCACCTTTCACGGCCGCAACTACGGCTTCGCCCAAACGAACTACCGTCTATTCGATTACGGTCAGCACACAGTATGGCTGTCATGCCACAGATTCGCTGCGCATCAAAGTGCTTTGCGACAACAGCCAGGTGTTTTTACCCAACACCTTCACTCCCGATGGAAATGGGGTAAATGATATTTTCTACCCCCGAGGTAAGGGCCTTGCCAACATCGAGCATTTCCGCATCTACAACCGCTGGGGTGAGCTGGTATTTGAAAGAAGCAACATAGCCGTGGATGATAAAAGCAATGGCTGGGATGGAACCCAAGCAGGCCGCCCGCTCAGCCCCGATGTTTATGTCTATACAGTAGAAGCAACCTGCTACACCGGCGAGCCGATTCAGTGGCAGGGGAATGTGATGCTGCTGCGATGAACAAGAGCAATAAAGGATACCCCCAGAAATACCGTTCTCAACGCAATAAAAAGGCTGCATGAATTTCAACTAACTGCTCAAACCTGATTTGCATGAAAAGATTCAGCTTACTAATAGCGATGATGTGCTGGGCCATGATGGGTGCCGCCCAAGACATTCATTTTTCCCAATATTGGGAGACTGGTGTGCTGCGCAATCCCGCAACCACAGGCATTCAGCAGGAAGAATTCAAAGCACTAGGTGCCTACCGCAGCCAGTGGAGCAGCATGGGTAAACCTTATCAAACGATGGCCTTTTCCGCCCAGGGCCGCTTTGGCCTACGACACAGCGAGACCGATTACCTCACTCTTTCCCTTCTGTTCTTCTCTGATAAAGCGGGCGATGCCGCACTGAAAACAACCAGTATTTATCCCTGCATCAACTACAACAAACACCTCTCGGACCCGCACAACTCCTACCTTTCTGCTGGCTTTACGGCAGGATATGTGCAACGTTCTTTTGATGCTAATGCACTCACTTTCGACAATATGTATCAGAATGGGCAAGTGGAGCCAGGACTAGGAGCCGGCGAAACTTTACCCTTAGCGAAACTTAACTATTGGGACCTCGGTGCCGGTGTGTCTTTCAACAGCAGCATCGGTAGTTCTGAGCGCATTCACTACATCATTGGCTTGGGCGGCTATCATTTCACAAGGCCAAAGTCCAGCTTTTATGAGCGAGGGGATGCATTGAATTTAGCTATGCGCTTCAACGCCTCTTTTGACCTCAATTACGAATTCAACGATGTCTGGAGCGTGCAATTGTACAGCAACCTTGCGCTCCAGGGAGCTTACAAAGAAGCTATGCTCGGCGGCATGATTCAATGGGCGCATTTCAGCGAAGGCAGTCAAAATTTTTCTATTGCTACAGGGGCACAAAACCGCTTTGGTGATGCCATCATTCCCATGCTGCGGGTGGACATGCGCCAGGTTGGTCTGAGCCTCGCTTACGATATCAACACCTCTGCCCTAAAGGCTGCTACCCGAATGCGCGGCGGACTGGAGCTTATGGCTGTTTTCAAAGGTTTCTTTCATGGTGAGCCGAACTCGGGTTATGCACCCAAGTTTTGAATATGGCAGCTCAGCATCTCCTCATTCTCATTTCATATTTCGAACTATTTTTTTGTAGCCGGCTTACGAACCCCGATGCTGCTTCGTTGCAGCATGTCTGAAACTTTACCATGATCGAACATGGATAGACCCGTGCTTTTTCTTAAGATTTATATGGTGAAAAAAGCCGACATCCTCATAACCTGCCCCCGACGGCTACCGTAGCTTTCGTCCAACAAGGTTTCATTGTTCGTCCTTCGGAGGGAACGAAAGCTTAGTTATTGTAGGCAGTTTTTTAGTCAATCAATTTTGTCTTATTATGATTCTTATTTGAAATAAAAATTAATAATGCCATTATTGTAATTGATACGATGGAAGATTGAAGTGTACCAAGTTCCAAGCCACCTTTGGATATTGGTTTTGTCAGAAAGTCGCCAAATGTTGCTCCAAAAGGGCGTGTAAAAATAAATGCTACCCAAAATAATAGAATGTGATTGATTTTAGTGTAATAATGGAGAAGGACAACAACTACAATTACCAAACCTGTAACCATAGCACCGTTCAAGTAGGACAAACCTATATTATCACTCAAGAAATCGCCAAATGCTGTCCCAAGGCTATTTGAAAACAGAATGGCTATCCAATAATATATTTCTTTATGCCTGTCAAAGATTGGGTAAACTTCAAGATTTTTGTATTTTTTACTCCAAAGGAACAATGTTAGTAATAAACAACAAATAAGTAAAGAACTCCCCCAAGCGTAGCCTAAATGCAAAGTTCTATCAATAAAATCTGATATTTCTGTTCCTAAAGTCGTAGTTCCAATAATTACCAACCAATAAATTGTAGGAATGTATTTATTCCGAGATAATTGTAAGATTAAAACTATTAGAAAAAATAAAAGTGTTATTCCAATCCCAATCGCATAGCCTAAATTGAGTGTTATAGAAATGAAATCTCCCAAAGTTTCTCCTAAGGTTGTTGCTACGATTTTCATCAGCCAAAACAATAAGGTGATTTTGGCAACTTTATTTACCTGTTCCATATTTTAATTTTTATTTACTACAATAATTGCACTCCTAATAAGCCGAATAGTTTATCTTTTTCTTCGTGTTGTGGTGTAATAATCTCTGTACCTATAGATGACATCAATACTAAATGCTTACTGATTTGCTTCCTAACTCCAAAATTTATTATTCCTTCGGTTGAATGTGATTCACAAGGTGTTTTTGACCAATAAAATTCGCTCATTATTTCTAACTCATTTTTTAGTCTATAACCAACAATTGTACCACTGAATACAAGGTTTTTATTGTTGATTACAAAATATCCAATTTCTTCGCCAATACGAAAATATCCAAGAGTCTTTTCTATTTCAATTGGAATGAAAATTTGTATTTTCTGGTCTTTTTGTAACGGGATAATTATTTGAGGATAAACTGATAGCGAAATAATCCCATTTTCTTCTTCTGAAATTTTATATTTTACGCCTGTTTGCGGTTGTGTAAAAGTTGTAAAATGTGATTTGTCTATTTCAATATTTGGTAAGGGTAATTGAACCGAAATCTGAAAGCGGTTTCCTATACCATAAACTATTTCAGTAGCTGGTATTTGAGTATTAAGTTGATTCAAAAAATGATAGCCTAAAGTCGTGTTTATTTCCCAATGATTTTTACCTGGTGTCCCTGGGTCTGTCGTTATCATTGGCGGACCTCCTCCTTGTGAGAATAAGTCATTGGATGCAAATAATAAAACGGATATTAATATAGCTGCTTTAATATTCATTTCTTCATTTCAACAAATTGTAATTTAGTGATATTTGCCTGGTTATAAAATTGCCGCACAACGGCAGTCCGTCTAAAAACTCCCATTCCCTATCCAAAATAGCAAAAGGAAGT
>JAFDYC010000041.1 GCA_018267625.1 Bacteroidota bacterium | reverse complement strand
GCCAGGGAATAAGAGCCGGTAACGTAGAAATTGCCTCTGCGGTCGGCGGTGATGAGGCTGCCCCAGGTACGGCTGTTTCCGGTGAGGGAAGCCATTTTCTGAACGGCTCCGGTGGCGGCATCCATTTGTACGATGTAAGCATCACCACTATCCACAAGGGGGTTATTGGTGAGCAGGCCGCCGGGATAGATGAGGCTGTCCTGATAGAAGCCGGTAATGGCCAACTTTTTACCTGTTAGGGCAAGGCCAGATGAAATGCCACCTCTTCCGATGGTAATCCATAATGCCTGGCCGGTGGTAGCATCCAGCTTCATCACGAAATCACTGGGTAAATGCCATGGGTTACGGAAGAGGATACCATTGAAGAAAGCGCTGTCTGTTGCCCAACCTACTATGTATATATTGCCACGAGCGTCTAAAGATGATGAAGAATAAAAAGTGATGTCCGAAGTAGGATTTGGTGTATAGCGTACAGGATTAGATGCTATTAGCCAACTAAGTGCACCTGTAGCTGCTTTGAAACTCCCAATATAAGATACATGGTCACCCAGAGTTGTGCCAGCAATAGTAGTGGAACCTAACAAACCTGAAAGACCGCTGACTATGAACTTACCATTCGTTCCATCGTATCGCAAATGACTACTCAATATGCTTGACACGTATTGGAAGGAGTAGGTACTTAGAGTAGTTATCGGCAATACAACTCCACCCAAAAATTGGCCGCTACTGCTGTATTTAAGTACATGCGCACCAAGCGTATTCACCAAATAGTTCCCACCTTCATAGGCACCCGGGCTAAGGCAAGCCAGTAGATATACTGTACCGTCCGGTCCTAAATCCATGTCTGCCGGTCGACTATAGCCCCATGCGCTATCGTGGTTCATGCTGGCGGGTTGTGGTAAGCGTAGCCATTGAAAATTACCACCGGTGTCCCATTTAGCCAGAAACATCGCTTTGTTTATGCCCGCGATGGTTGTGTCATTGCCAAAATGCCCGCCGCCTGAGCTGGCCATACTCATTAATCCAGTAACAAACACTCCTGATTCCACCGAAGCTTTTATAGATAAGGCCATATCGGAATCTGAGGATGAGCCAATTATTTTACTCCAACGGTAATGGCCATCACAGCTAAAGCTCGTCAACAAAATGTCCCAACCACCATAACTACTTACTGGCTGGCTAGCCACTTTCAGGTGTGAGTTTGAGAGCAGTAGGGAATAAACATTTCCGGCCTCGTCTGTAGCCATGTCCAGCAATGGCAACCAAGTATTACTAGTTTGATGAGTCAAATATCTCGAACCCACGATAGCTGAATCAAAACTAATGGGCCTGCCCCATTGCCAGCTTTGGGCCTGAGCTGGTAAATAAAGACAGCAGACTGTCAGCAAGAACAAGCTAAGCTTCTGAAACATAAGGAATGAGTTTTTGAGGGGCAAAAAGAACTGCTCATCTCAAAGCTACTTATTAGAGGAATGTATATGTTACTTTAAAAAAAAAATAATAATGTAATCAAATGATTATCTATTGAATAGATTTGGGGCAACCAAAAATAATTCTCTATGAAAAACTTCCTACTTGCATTGCTACTTGCCCTGGCAGGCCTTGGTGCTCAGGCGCAAACCATGTACATCAATAACCACACGGCCTGCCCGGTGAATGTGTACTATTTCTCTTCCAGTAGCCCTTCTAGTTGCTTGCCTGTTTGCGGTGTACCAGTACCCTATGTCGCGGGAGCATATAGTTCTGGTAGTATCGGATTACCAGCATCCTGTGGTTACAAACAATGGTGTTACGCTGCACTCAACACCAACCCCAATACACTCGGCTTTGCTGATGGCTGCCAAGTAGGTTATGTATGGGATGGTAATTCGGGTATCTGCAATTATATACTGAGTGGCTCCTTCTACGTGGTTAGCTGCGGTAGTTTTGTCCATGTCTCCTGGCAGGCGAATGTGCCTGGCTACGGCGATGTAACGATAGACATCAACTGAATAACTGAGCCATTTTTCAAGCCGCCTATCTTCCAGGCGGCTTTTTTATTTTGCAACATTCCTTTCCCCCCTACTCCTTGCTGAATTTGATGCTTTGGCTGGCACCATCCTGGTTGGTGAGGCG
>JAFDYC010000040.1 GCA_018267625.1 Bacteroidota bacterium | reverse complement strand
TGGCCGGCAATTGTGGCAGCAGCACCTGAAGGCTCTGCCGCAGTCTTATTCCGAAGAGATAGACCTGAGCGATACACCTCCTGGAAATTATATGGTCACATTAAAGGCAGAAGGGGAGCAACTGTCGCGGCTCATCAGCCTGCATAAGTAGTGGGTGTTTCGTGGAAATAGGATTAGAAACCGGCCTGATACGCCGTAAGTTCACCAAGCTATAAGAGACTCATTTATAGGCTGAAAACCCGCGAGATAGCCGAACGGGCGGCGTGTTTTCAGCCTTATTCACTTCAAAATTTAAAAAAGACATGAATGCAAGAACATTACCGTGCAGCCTGGCACTCAGCATCCTATTATTATGCTTGTTCGCCCCGCTCTTTAGCACGGCGCAAGGCACACCTCAGTATAGCAAAAAGCAAAGCTATGTAGCATTTGTTAGTGGGTGGGCTTACTTTCCTTCTGACCCCGCGGATACTCCTGCACGTGGCCGGAGGCTGCAGTGGCTTTATAACGATATTGATTTCTCGCCAAAGCCCATAAGCGGGACTATTAAGAATATTTACTTCTGGGCGAGGGGGGCGCATACGTTAAACGTAAAAACCACTCTTTACAATGTGGAGATTAAAATGGGCTATACCCAGCAGGACTCCTTCAAGAGAATAACATCCACGACCTATGGTGTGCGCGACACCTTTATCACGGGCCTGACCACGGTGTTTCAGGCAGATTCCGTCACGGTGGATTATCTGAACACCTGGGCCTATTGGTGGAAGTTTCCGCTGATGGGCAATGGCTTTCACTACAATGCCAGCCCGGAGCAAAACTTAGTGGTTGAGTTCAGCTTTGGCTTGCCCAAGCCCAATGGCTGGGTCGTGTTTACAGATTCAAATGGAACGAGTACTAATTCAAATATGAGATTCCTTTCCGGATATCGGGATAGCACTGCGCTACAGCATTGGCCCGGAAAAAATGATTATTTAGTTGGCTCTGCCGGAGGGAATGTTGCTTTCGGTTTTGATGTGGACGCGAGCAGTGTACCCAACATAGGAAGCCAGGTGGATATGCAGCTTTACCCCAACCCTACGAGCGGAAAGCTTCAGTTGCGCATCCAGGCGGCTAAGGTGTTGCAGGATGTTGTCCTTTCCGTCAGCGACCTTAATGGCCGGCGGGTGTGGTATAAGCAAATCCATACGCTGCCGCAGCGCTACGCCGAGGAGATAGACCTGAGTGGCGCACCGAGCGGGACGTATTTCGTGGAAATAGGATTAGAATCCGGCGTAGTGCGCCGCAAATTCACCAAGCTGTAAGAACCCTATTTGAGGCTGAAAACCCGCAAAGCACTGCCGGGTTTTCAGCCTTTTTACCACAAAAAATAATGACATGTTTTCAAAAATGACTCAACGTGGCATAGTAGTTAGCCTGTTACTGCTCTGCATTTTATTGCCGCTCTTTAGTACGGCGCAAGGCACACCTGTGTACGTCAGAAAACAGGTGCGCAAGGCAAACCCTTTTCCGTGGTTTTACTATCCACTAAGCCCTGCGGATACGCCTGCGCAGGGCAGGAGGTTGCAATGGCTCTATAACGATACGGATTTCATACCAAGGCCCGTAAGCGGGGATATTAAGCACATATACTTCTGGGCCAGGGGAGGGAATACGTTCAGGTCAAAGACTACCCTTTATAATGTGGAGATTAAGATGGGCTATACTCAGCGAGATTCTTTCAAGCGGATAAATTCCGTGATTAATTGGCCACGCGACACCTTTATTACGGGCCTGACTACGGTGTTTCAAGCCGATTCCGTCACGGTGGATTATCTGAACACCTGGGCCTATTGGTGGCAATTCCCACTGATGGGCAATGGGTTTCACTACAATGCCAGCCCGGGGCAAAACTTAGTGGTTGAGTTCAGCTTTGGCTTGCCCAAGCCTACTGGCTGGGTCGTGTTTACGGATTCGAATGGAAGCTATACTACAACGCCGAGATTTTTGTCCGGATATCGGGATAGTTCCGCCGTTCAGTTATGGCCGGGAGCATCAAATCTACAGATAGGCGGCTTTGGAGGTAGTGTTGATTTCGGATTTGATTATACCCCGGAAAGCGTGCCTAATATAGGAAGCAAGGTAGATATGCAGCTTTACCCCAACCCTTCGAGTGGTAAAATTCAGATGCGCATTCAGTCGGCAGGGGAGCTGCATGAAGTCCAGCTCACAGTCAG
>JAFDYC010000003.1 GCA_018267625.1 Bacteroidota bacterium | reverse complement strand
TGGAATCGCTAGGGGTGTTGGTAAGCAGGGCATTGGGGAAAATGAGGCTATCCTGATAATAGCCGGTAATAGCCAGTTTTTGGCCGGTAAGGGCTATATCATTAAAATAGTAAACGTCATTTTTGCCATAGCCAATAGTAGTCCATAAATTTTTCCCTGATGATGCATCCAATTTCATTATGAATCGGGAAAAGCCATACTTTGTAGGACTGATGAATAAATTTCCATTAAAAAAGCCACTGTCTTGAGAAGTCCCAACTACATATACATTCCCTGATGCATCTATTTTTTGGGCAGAAGAAATGAATACTTCTGAACTGATTGTTGGGTTTTGAAGTGCCGGGTTTGAAACTTTTAGCCAGTTTAAAGTACCGTTCGAAGCATTAAAACTACCTACAAATGCCATAATCCCATTTAATATTGTTCCTCCAACATTTAATGGTGCGAGATATCCTACATAATTACCTGTTAGTATCAAATGATTGTTTGTGTTGTCATATCGAAGCCGGCTTCCATAAAGGTTATAGTTGAAAGGGCCTGATGATAAATTACTTATAGGTAATATAATGCCCCCAAGGAATTGACCGTTGCTGTTGTATTTCAGAACCTGAACACTATTGCTGTTGACTACATAGCTACCCCCGGCATACGCACCAGGGGAAAGAGAGGTTAGTAAATAGATGGTGCCATCGTTACCTAAGTCCATGTCAATGGGGCGGGACAATGCCAAGGCACTGTAATGGCTTATGGTGTCTGGTTGAGGTAGGCGAAGCCATTGAAAATTCCCGGCAGTGTCCCACTTAGCTAAAAACATGGTTTTGTTGGTGTTAGTAACCGTAGTATCATTTCCGAAATGCCCACCACCGGTTACTGCCATATTCATTATTCCAGACACAAATACACCCGCTTCGCTGGAAACTTTGATAGATAATGCAGCTTCCGAATCAGTACTAGTGCCGATGAGTTTGCTCCAACGATAATCACCTTCACAGGTAAAGCTGCAAAGTAATATGTCATTTTTCCCATAACCTGTATCTGCATGTCCATTAACTTTAAGTTGTCTACTGCTTATATTAAGAAGCGTGTACGTATTACCGTTCTGGTCTGTTGTGCTTTCAATGATGCCTTCATTAAAACCACCATACCCTGAAATTGCTCGGAATGAAATAAAGGCTGACCCTATTCCGCTCGAATCAAAACTAATGGGCCTGCCCCATTGCCAGCTTTGTGCCTGGGCTATATAAATCTGCGAACAGTAGACCAGCAACAAGAAGGTGATCAACTTCTGAACCATTGAAAATGATTTCTTTGTAAGGAATTAAAGGACTTTCCACTGTAAAAATACTCATTGAGGGAATAAATATGTTACTTTACAAAAAAAAAAAATGTAATTCTGTAATTATCTGATTAATTAAGTTTGCGGGAACTAAAATTTTCATCATGAAAAGACTTATCCTCGCTGCCCTTCTTTTGGCTACTGGCTTTGGTGTTCAGGCTCAAACGCTGACTATCAACAATCACACGGCTTGCCCGGTGAATGTGTATTATTTCGAAGGAAATAGTTGTTCACCCGTTTGTGGAAAACCGGGAGGGATTCCATATGTTGCTGGGGCATATAGCATAGGCGTACTGCACTTCCCTTGTAATAAATATAAGCAATGGGCTTATGCTGCACTCAATACAAATCCCAATACACTTGGATACGCTGATGGATGTGAAGTAGGCATTTTTGTTGATGATCATAAGGGGGGCTGTGGGACAGTTTATTCTGGCTCCTTTTACGTAGTCAGTTGTGGTTCTTTCGTAAATGTCACCTGGACTGCCAATACCCCTACCCCAGGCGATGTAACGATAGACATTAACTGATTTTCAGAATCATAATTCAAACTCTCATTTCTTGCACTCTACTGCTTACCGAATCTGAGGTTCTGGCTGTGGCCTTTCTGGTCCGTGAGGCGCAGCAGGTAGATGCCAGCCGGCAATGAACCGAGTTCCAGCACCTGCCGGTCGCTAGTGAGGGAAACCTGCAGCAATGCCCTGCCCATTA
>JAFDYC010000039.1 GCA_018267625.1 Bacteroidota bacterium | reverse complement strand
CCGGACCCGCATTCGGGGCCTGGTTGACGTGAACCGTGTCGTTGCGGAAACATCCAATTCGGTCGGTGACATTCACATAATACGTGGTCGTATCATAGGGAGTCGCCACGGGATTCTGACAATTTAGACAGGTTAATGTCGAAGCGGCCATCACACCACTCCAGGCATAGTTGTAGGTACTTCCCGTCAGCCCTCCTACTACTGTAGTTGATAAGTTGATGGGAGTACCAAACTGAATACAAGCCATCTTAGGCACTGTATTCAGGGTAAAATTGGCAACCGTATCTGTTTTAATTGTGTCCAGGCATCCGGGAGAACCGTTCGCCAGAACGCCCCAGAAGAAGTCTGGTGTATTCGGGATGGGCACATCCACATAGGGGCCACTGCCGACAAACTGCCAATTGCTGGTGTACCAGTTGTAGGTCTGTGTAATGCCTGTGCCGATAAACCGAACAATGCCGGAGTCTAAGTTGCAATAGGAAACCGCTGCCTTATACTTTCCGCAGCTAATCACATCAAAATAGCCATAACCAAAGTGCCCGCCTGCTGAACAATCCAATGCCGTCACTTCTATCACGATGGTCTTTCCACCCTGACCTATGAGAGGAAGCGCCGAGCCTGTCCAGGACAAATAGCGAATCGTATCGCCTGAATAAGGGGCCTTTTTAGAATTTTTAAAACCTAAAGGAATTAACTGTGCACTGGCCACGTAGTTCTGCTGTGCACATGCTAAAGGAGTGACGACACCCGTGGTTGCAGCGAGTGCCGAGTCATATGCCTGGATGGTAAAGGCCGGTTGTATTTCGCGGGGGTGGCCTACGTCTTCCAATACTACCGCGAAGCGGAAATTGAAGCTGTAGTCATTCATAGCCACAGGCACGTGCACATAATACCGGACACGAGTCGCTTTTGCACCCCGGGTTGTATCCCCCAGTAGTAATGAGTAGGGGCTACCGCCGGGCGCCACGACCGGGAACCCTCCGTAATAGTCCAGATTGGTACCACTGGTGACACTTTGTCGAGCTACGGATAAGGGCGCACCTCCAATCGGGGCAACCTGCACCATGCTGGTCGCCTGAACCGGATTGCCCGTGCTGCCGGTTGTTGACTGGCCTGTGAAGCAAATCCAGTTGCTCAGATCACCGTTGTTGAAGTCAATATTAGGGGGGCAGGGTACGGAGCCCTGAGCATGCGCAGCAGTAGTGTACAGGAAGCCGAGGCACACAACCATTACCATGCTTTTCAGCAGATTTGCTGCCGGAGAAGACATACTAAAAGTCTTTTTCATAACGGGTTAGTAAAATTCTTTTTCTGGAAAAATCGGGTCTGCTATCGAATGGAATTACAGGCCGTGCGAATACAGACAGTAATTTGTTAGAAATGGTTGGAGAATCTGAAAAAATTTGTTTCGCGAATATAATGCCACCGGGGACTGAATCGCTTTCAAACATCTTACAAATCAAGCTCTGGCAGTCACTTTCACCAACTTATCCGGTTGAAAAATATCGTTTAGCCTAAAACATGTCCATTAAAAAAATTTCAGGCTGAATTTCTAAAACAGGAATCTGTAAACTGATTCGATATTTTTTCCCCGTAGAGTTCTGTTTTTCAGCTTCCGATGCAGCTAGTTCTGAACAAGATTCAGGATTGCAGCCTTCTATTCAATTCAATTTAATTCCTGTACGATGCACGGAAACTCATGCCCCGATACATGCCAAATAATAGTAAAGGCCCCGCAACGTGCGACGCAACGAAGCTCCATCAGGGCGCTGAAGCTGACTAAAAAAATGGCATCGAAAAATGATTGGAAACCTTTTGAGACGGCATTTGGCTTCTCAGCCCCAAGACGGGCATTCCTACTTTTGATTGATGCGCTTTCGTTTGATCCTCCTGTTCTCCTTTTTCCTTTGTGCCTGCATCCATGCTCAGTCACAACAAGAAAATGGCTTTTCTGCCGCTTACTTCAAGGCTCGGCAACATTGGGTGGACAGTGTATATCAGCAGCTCAATGAAGACGAACGTATCGGACAGCTTTTCATGGTAGCCGCCTACAGTGGCGGGCCTAATGAAAACGCAAAACAAATAGAAGGTTTACTCCGGAAACACCAAATTGGCGGGCTCATCTTTATGCAGGGCGGGCCGGTGCGGCAGGCCTTACTTACCAATCAATTTCAGGCTATGGCCCAGTTGCCTTTACTCATTGGCATGGATGCCGAATGGGGACTGGGTATGAGGTTGGACAGCGTGATAGACCTGCCGAAGCAAATGACCCTCGGCGCAACGGATGACAGTGCAATCTGCTATGTGATGGGCTTGATGACCGCCCGCCAATGCAAGCGCATGGGCGTGCAAATCAATTTTGCTCCTGTGGTGGATGTGAATAACAACCCGGCCAACCCCATCATCAATGCCCGTTCGTTTGGCGAAGACAAACAACTGGTAGCCCGGCTGGGCGTTGCTTATATGCAGGGAATGCAGCTTTTGGGCATCATCGCCTGCGCCAAACATTTTCCCGGGCATGGCGATGTGCAGGTGGATTCGCACAAAGACCTGCCCCTGATTTCTAAAAGCAGGCAAGAGTTGGATACGCTGGAGTTATATCCGTTCCGTAAGATGATTGCTGCCGGCGTGAAAAGCATCATGGTGGCTCATTTAGCCATCCCGGCTTTAGAACCGGCCAGCCATGTCCCCACGACTCTTTCCCGCCATGTGGTGACCGACTTGCTGCGCCACCAGATGGGCTTCCAGGGACTCGTCTTCACTGATGCCCTCAACATGAAAGGCGTCACGAAATATTTTGCTCCCGGCGAAGTGGATTTACGCGCCCTTCAGGCCGGAAATGACGTACTCCTTTTCTCTCAGGATGTGCCCACTGCCATTGCCAAAATCAAAGCAGCCCTGCATAGCCAGCAACTTTCTGAAGAGGAGCTACACCGGCATGTTCAGAAAATCCTGGCAGCCAAATTTGATGCCGGCCTCCCTCATTTCAAGCCGATCAACACCCAGAACCTGACGGAGGATTTAAACCGCTACACGCCGGAATTCAACCAAAGGGTAGCCAACAAATCTTTCTGTTTTGTGCGCGACCGCCGCCATCTGTTGCCCATGACGGGCAAGCAGCATGTCGTATTTATAGACTTGGGCGGCAGCCAAAGACCGGAAGAGCAACTCCAGCTGCTGCGCGAAAAATCAGCTACGTTTCAGTATCTCTTCGTTGCAAAAGGAGACTCTTTGCAACAGGCACGAAAGCTACTGTCGGAGCCGGGGCCAGACCTCATCATCATTGCTGTTCGCGGCCTCAGCTTCTACCCGGGAGTCAATTATGGCCTTAGTCCTGCAGTACTTCAATTCCTGAATGAAGCCAGCCAAAACAATAAGGTGCTGGCAGTGATGATGGGCAATGCCTATGCCCTGAAGTACGTCTGTGATGCCGATGCGCTGGCCTGTGGTTTTGAAGACAATGAATGGAGCAATGCCGCATTGGTGCAATGGCTCAGTGGAAAACTCAAGCCCACAGGCAGCCTGCCGGTCACAGCACCTTGCTTGCGCTAAGATGCGCATCCATACTTCCCCTGGTTCAGCGACTACCTCCCTGAACGCACACAATTATCTTATTTGATGAAATACTGTTTCCTGATTCTGTCTTTGCTGTTGTTTGGCCGTGCTGCCGCACAAATCAAGGTGGACTATCCGGATGCCGGCCCAATCGCGCTCCCCCATTCCTGGCATGGCAACCTCAGACCCATCGGCACCAAAGGATTTCAGGAAGAAATTGATTCCTCCGCACTGCGCCGTGCCGACTCGTTGGTGCAGCTTGCCCTCAGCCAACAAGCTTTCCCAGGTTGCCGTGTTCTGGCCGCATGGGATGGCCGCATCTTTTACGATAAATCGT
Source organism: Bacteroidota bacterium (assembly GCA_018267625.1). Classification (GTDB taxonomy): domain Bacteria; phylum Bacteroidota; class Bacteroidia; order Chitinophagales; family Chitinophagaceae; genus UBA1952. The sequence goes on along the minus strand of JAFDYC010000039.1, from coordinate 9,125 downwards.
TCGGCTTCCTTAGCTACGACCAGGCACAACCCGTAACGGAAGAAACGGTGTATGACCTGGCTTCCCTCACAAAAGTGGTCAGCACCACCCTCGCCGTTATGAAGCTCTACGAGCAAAAAAAGCTAGACCTCAACAAGACCTTGGGCGACTACCTGAGTTTTACCAAAGGCAGCGATAAAGACACGATCCGCCTCCGCGATCTGCTCTTGCATCAGGCCGGGCTGAAAGCCTGGATTCCGTTTTACAAAGCCTTGCTCGACTCCTCGGGCAAACCCTTAGACTCTTTGTTTCGCGACACCTGGTCCGAACGTTTTTGTGTGCCGGTCGCCAATGACCTTTTCCTCCGAGGCGATTATGAGGATAGTGTCTGGAAGGTTATCCTCAACAGCCCGCTCGAAAACAAAGGACGATACGTCTATTCCGATTTGGACTTCTACTTTCTGGCAGCCGTAGTGGAGCGGGTCAGCGGGCAGGCACTCAACCGATATGTGGCCACCCAATTCTATCGCCCTATGGGCCTGCATCATATCGGCTACCTGCCCCTCAGCTTTTGCCGCCTCGACAACATCGCACCCACCGAAAATGAAACGATCTTCCGCAGGCAGCTCCTGCGTGGATATGTGCATGACCCGGGCGCTGCATTGTTTGGAGGCGTGGCGGGCCATGCCGGTGTCTTCGCCACCGCTCAGGATGTAGCCTCCCTCTTTCAAATGCTGCTGGCCGGTGGCAAATGGCAAGGACGACGCTTCTTCAAACCCGCCACCATCCAATATTTCAGCGCGTACAGTTCCCCCCTTTCACGCCGTGGGCTGGGCTTCGACAAGCCTTCGCCAGAAGCTTATGATGGCGGGCCGGCGGGCACGCACTGCACGGGTTATGCCTTCGGCCACCAGGGCTTCACCGGCACTTGCGCCTGGGCAGACCCGGGCACGGGCATTGTCTTCGTTTTCCTTTCCAACCGCGTCAACCCCAGCGCCGAAAACAAACGCATCAACATCCTGAACACCCGCACCACTGTTCAGGATGCACTTTACGAAGCCCTGGGCTACCCCGAAGACACGACCCGCGCCCGTTTGCGTGAGCAACAATTGTCTGTGCAATGAAGCCGTGTCTGTGTTGAAAATCGCTTTAATGGTCGCATTTTTTTGCAGGCTTTTTGTACCCTTTTTTACATCCCTTGCAGCCTGCCCAAAACTTGGTTTAGGATCGCAGCCTTCGGTTTGATTTCAGGGCCTGGTCTTATTCCGAAACACGCTGCGAGGCCTCCCGCTCCTAATTTTTATCTATGGCTGCAGAAGCACCGTTGCCCGCTCTATTCATCCGATTTGGGAAATGCGCAATACACCACTTCATTCCATCTCTGGGGCCGCACCGATTTATATCATCGTAGCATAGACCCTTTCAGCGGCCTCATGGACAGCCGCTGGTGGCAAGTGGAGTAAGAAGATTTTTTTGAGTGACTTTTTCGGGAAGCTGCCTTCAGTACAATTGGAGGCGGCTTTTTGCTGGAGTACAAAACCCAGAGTCTGACACGTCCATGCAGGCCTGGCAACGGACAAGATGGGCCTTTGTGCTTGATTGAGTTTTCAGGGAAAAGTCGGGGTAGAAAACGGGTCGCGGGATGCTGCTACTACAAGCTCCGAGAAAAGCTTAATAGTAGCACTGGCCCTGCAACGTGCGACGCAACGGATGCTGCATCAGGGAGTATCTGCCAGCTCAAAAAAAATTTCAGTAAGCCCTGAAAAAAATGTGTGTGGGAGCCGCAGTTCATAACCTGCATCAAACTGGGAAAAATCTTCCGTACATTTTCCATAATGCTCTCAGACAACCCAAGATTAAAAAGCCTACAGGCACGCTACGAATCGGAGACCGATGAACAGACGCGCTTAGACACCCTCATCGAAATGGCGATGGAGCTCCGCAACCTGGATGTGGAGCGTGCATCGGTGATGGCAGACGAAATCATCAGCAAGGCGGAGGCTCAGAAAAACCTACTGGCCGAAGGCCGCGGCATGAACCTGAAAGGTTGGTGCTATTGGCGGCAAGGCGCATATGAAGAAGGCTTAGATATCCTTCAGGGGGCGCACGGCATCGCCTTGCACATCCGTAACAAACCGCTGGAGGCGAGGGTGCTCAACAATTTTGGATTCATCTATCGCGACCGCGGGGACTTAGCTACGGCCCTGAACTATTTTGAAAATGCACTCGCTATTAATGAAACGCTGGGCGATGAGGTGACGCAGGCTGTAAACCTGTCCAGCATTGCCTATATCCACTACGACTTGGGCGACTATGAAAATGCGCTCGGTTTTGCCCTGCGTTGTCTGCCCATCTTCCGTCGCGAAAATGATACGCACCGGCTCACCAACCTGTACCATATTCTTGGCAACATCTATTTCAAGCTGAATCAGTTTGGCGAGGCCATCCGCTATTTCCAGGAAAATTTTTCGCTTTCAGAAGAGGGTACAGTGTTGCGCAATCTGGCCATCAGCGGCATCGGCAAAGTGTATTATCGCCAGGGGCGACTGAAGGAAGCAGAGGCTGCGCTGCATTCGGCCCTGGAAGATTCCCGCGCCCTCGGCGATGTGGAGATTCAGATCACCTGCAACTATTATCTCGGCAGGCTGTACATGGATGAAGGTTCCTATCGCCAGAGCCGCGTGTTTCTGGAAGAGGCGTTTAAGCAAGCCAACGATTTCCGCCGCCTGCATGACGTGATGAGCCTGCACGAAACGCTGGCTGCCCTTTACGACAAGGTTGGCGATGTGCCCAAAGCCTTTCATCACCTCAAAGAATATGAACACCTCAAAGAAGAAATTTTCAAACAGACCACCTTCAACAAGCTACGCAACCTCCAGACCCGGCAGCAAGTAGAGCTGGCACAAAAAGAAAAAGAAGTAGCCGAAAAGACGGCGGCACTGAAGCAGCAATTCATGGCCAATATGAGCCACGAAATCAGGACACCGATGAATGCCATCGTGGGCATGTCACGCCTGCTTCTGGAAAAAGAATTTCTGCCCCATCAGGTACGCTATCTGAACGCCATTCGCCAGAGTGCCGACAACCTGCTCGTCATCATCAACGACATCTTAGACCTGAGTAAAATCGAAGCCGGCAAAATCATCATCGAACAGGTGCATTTTTCTTTACGTGCCCTGCTCGATAAAGTGCGGGATATGCTGCTGCTAAAGGCTGAGGAGAAAGGCTTGCAGCTTCGCTTCGAAATCGGAAGAGAAGTGAATGATTCCCTTCTGGGAGACCCTACGCGTATCAGCCAGATATTAATCAACCTGATTGGCAATGCCATCAAGTTTACCGAGCACGGTTTCGTGGAACTGCGCGTCAGCCAGAGCACCACCCAGAATGAACTATGCCCTATTCGGTTTGATGTGGAAGACACTGGTATCGGCATCGCCGAAGATTATGTGGATTCCATCTTCGAATCCTTCACGCAGGCCGGCACCGATACGGCACGAAAGTTTGGCGGCACCGGCCTTGGGCTAACCATTTCCAAACAACTGACTGACCTCATGAAAGGCAAGATTTCCGTAGTCAGCCAGGTGGGGAAAGGAACCGTCTTCAGCTTAGAGCTACCGCTAAAAAGCAGCTCGGAACAAAGCAAAGAAGAAACACAACATCAGATTTCGGAGGCACAGAAAAAGGCTCTGTCGAAGGCACATATCCTTTTGGTGGAAGACAATGAATTCAACCGCATGGTCGCAGAAGACACCTTGCAGGAAATAGCCGCCGGCATCCGGATAGACATGGCCGTCAACGGTGTGGAAGCCATTCAGAAACTCAAAGAGAAAACCTACGACCTCGTATTGATGGACATCCAGATGCCCGTGATGGACGGGCTGAGTGCCACGCGGGTCATCCGCAACGAGCTACCGGCCCCCGCAAAGGATGTGCACATCATTGCTATGACGGCAAATGTGCTTCGGGAAGATGTAGAGCGCTATCTCGATGCAGGCATGAATGCCTATATCAGCAAGCCCTTCAACCCCGAAGACCTGGCTCAAAAGATGCTCCGTCTGCTGGAGCAGAACACCGGCACACCCGGTAAGGAAGCAGCCGAAAACAACCGTTCCAAAACGGAAGACTTCACTCCATTACCGGCTACCCTCACAGATCGCAGCTTCCTGAAAACCTTCACCGGCGGGAAAAAAGATAAGATGCAGAAGTACATCCTCATGTTTCTGGACAATGCGCCCCGCCTGCTTCGTAATATGGACGAAGCCTTGGCCAGCGAAGACTATCCTGCCCTGAAAATTGCCGCCCATTCCCTCAAGCCCCAACTCACCTACATGGGCGTACCTGAAGAATACAGCCATATTTTCCTCATCCAGCAAACTGCCGGTGAAGCCGTGTACACCAACCGCCTTCCAGCCCTCCTGGACAACCTGCACCGCGTTTGCAATCAGGCATTCGAAGAATTAAGACAAGAAGAAACTGCCTGAGCCAGCGGAAATCCAGCTCATTTTCCTGAGTAGAAAAAGGTCGTATTTTCCGCTCCATTTTCAAACCAGCTCCCACCATGGCCGAAAAAAAGCGCCTTATTTTTCTCGTTGACGACGAACCCATTCAGAACGAAATGCTCAAAGACTACCTCTCCGAGCGTTTCTTGTACGACATCCGCACCTTCGACAACGGAGAAGACGCACTCCAAAACATGCACCTAGCACCCGAAATCATGGTGCTCGACTACCACCTCAACGCAAGCAAAGCCAAGGCAAAAAATGGAGTGGATATCCTTAAGGAAGTAAAAGACCGATACCCGGATACTCAGGTCATCATGCTCTCCGGACAAGATAAAATTGACGTAGCAGTGGACAGCATCAAGTATGGGGCTTACGACTATGTAGTGAAAGGCGAAACCGCCTTCAGCCGCATGGAAAACATCATGAATAACGTAAGCGAGCTACACAAGATGAAAACCGTGAACCGCGCCTACCGGAACACCATCATCTTCCTTTCTATCGGCATCGGCTTAATCGTGATTTTATCTATCTACCTCTACTGGTTAAAAGTTCCGAAATAGGAGCTGACAGCTACCTTCAGAAAAGAGTTTGCCTCAATCGGCAAACTTTTTTATGTCGGCTTCTCTCATTACCCTGAATTTCCCCCGAAAAACGAGGATTGCCCAGCATTTGCGAGCCATACGGAACCAGACCATACTTCCAAAATAAAAGCGAGGCCACCCAATTGAGGCAGCCTCGCTTTGTATTTTTCCTGTGAAGAAACTCAGCAGAATTAAATGATCAGCATAGCATCGCCATATGAGAAGAAACGATACTTCTCCTTTATGGCTACCTGATAGGCTTCCACCAGCAAGTCATAGCCTGCAAAGGAAGCCGCCATAATCTGCAGGCCTGTCTTTGGGAGGTGAAAATTGGTCACCAAAGCATTGGCAATGCTGAAATCATGTGGAGGATGAATAAACAGATTGGTCCATCCTTCGGCAGGTTTCAGGAAGCCTGTTGCCGTCACCGAACTTTCCAAAGCCCTCATTGTAGTCGTACCGATAGAGCAGACCCTTTGCCCCTTTTCGATACCGCGATTCACTACCTGCGTGGCATATTCGTCCACCTTGAAATATTCAGCATCCATCTTGTGCTTGCTCAGGTCTTCCACCTCTAAGGGGCGGAAGGTGCTCAAGCCGGTATGCAGGGTCACCTCAGCAAACTGTACGCCCACAATTTCCAGCCGCTTAATTAATTCTTTTGAAAAGTGAAGTCCGGCGGTAGGAGCAGCGACGGCACCTTCATATTTGGCGTAAACGGTCTGATAACGTTCGCGGTCGGTAGCGTCCGGTTGGCGTTTGATATAGCGCGGTAAGGGTGTTTCACCCAGTTGCTCAAGCACCGCTTTGAACGCGTCTTCATTGCCGTCAAATAAAAAGCGAATCGTGCGGCCCCGGCTGGTGGTGTTGTCAATTACCTCAGCAACCAATTCTTCATTGTCGCCGAAATACAGCTTATTGCCCACCCGAATTTTTCTGGCGGGATCAACGATGACATCCCAAAGGCGGTTTGGTTTGTTGAGTTCGCGCAGGAGGAAGACTTCAATCTTTGCTCCGGTTTTTTCCTTACGGCCATAGAGCCTTGCAGGAAATACGCGGGTATTGTTCACAATCATGACATCCTTGTCATGGAAATACCCGAGGATATCTCTGAAAACCTTGTGTTCAATCTTGCCGGTGTCGCGGTGCACCACCATCAGGCGGCTGTCTTCACGGCTCTTGGTAGGATGTTGGGCAATGAGGTTGAGTGGCAGCTCAAACTTGAATTGCGATAATTTCATACAGGGGTAAAAAAAGGGAAAGCGCGCGAAGTTACTCGTATTTGCCGGGATATGAAGGCACTATTTATTCCTTTGCCTGATAGCCACATCGCAAGTAGATTCTGATGTTAGCTCAACAGCAGCCAGACGGGTGCATGGTCGCTGGTTTTGTCCCAGCCGCGCACTTCCTTATCAACGCCGGCAGCCTGCAACAAGGGCAGAGCAGCAGGGTTTAGCAGGAAATGGTCTATTCGAAGGCCGGCATTACGCTGGAATGCCTGTCGAAAGAAATCCCAGTAGGTATAAATGGTTTCGTGGGGATGCAAGTGGCGCAACGCATCGGTCCAGCCCTGGCACATCAATTTCCCAAAGGCTGCACGGGTTTCTTCCCGGAACAGCGCATCGTCCAGCCATCGCTCGGGTTTATATACATCGTTGCCGGTAGGTATCACATTAAAATCACCGGTTAGGATAACGGGAGTTTCCAATGTAGCCAGAGGGGCCACATGCTCCTCAAAGCGTTGCATCCAGCTCAGCTTGTAGTCATACTTAGGGCCGGGAGCTGGGTTGCCATTGGGCAGGTACAGTCCGGCCAGGTGGATTCCGTTGACCTGGGCTTCGATGAGGCGGCTCTGCAAGTCGGTATCATCGCCCGGCAAGCCCCGGCTGATTTCTATGGGGTATTCCGCCCGCCGGAGGATGGCCACACCGTTCCAGCTTTTCTGCCCATGCCAGATGGCATGATAGCCCGCTTGTAGCAGGTCTTGTTCCGGGAATAATTCCTGCGGCGCTTTCAGTTCCTGAAGGCAGGCTACATCGGGCTTGCTTTCTTCCAGCCAACGCAACAACACTGGCAGTCGGGCACGGATGCCATTTACATTATAGGTGGCGATTTTCATGAAAGAATTTGGAAAGGCAACAAACCTACTTTGGATCATCTGGTAAGCCTAAAAAGAGTTGAAGGTTAGGTAAGCTACCAGCCCAACAGAACAAATAAATCGAGGCCAAGCATCATCGAATAGTATAAACTGGGTGGTAGCGAGCAGGCTACTCCACGAGCAGCCGCCTCACCAGCCGCTCGCCATCAGCTTCTACCGCTACCGAGTAGATGCCTTTGGGAATGTCGCGAAGGGGTATCTCCCGGAAGAATGAAGCTCCTCCTTCAGCAAATTGCGCTTGCTGTACAGCCTGACCAAGCACGTTGGTGAGCGTGATTCGCACCTGTTTCACCGGCTTTTTGGCCTCGAAGCTGACCACGAAATGTCCGTTTGCCGGATTGGGAAACAGCCCGAAGGAGCGGATGTTATCCGCATCTTTGATGCCGACCGGGATGATGTCGAAGCCGAGGTCAATGGCTTCTGGGGTAGCGCCCGTTTGACGGCTGGAGTCCTTAAACCCCTTCCCTCCCCGACAAGGGGCACCTGGCTTACTTATAGCAGAGGTAGTAGCAAGTGCAACGCCCCAATAATCGGCATCAGCGCTAATTTCTACTGCAAGATTACTGTTGCGGGTAAAATAGAAGGTGTTGCTGGCCAATGGTATTTTGGTCCATGCTCCATTGGTGTCATTGACTACCACAAAGCTATCGGCATCAAAAACCGTCATCATCTCCTCTCCCGGGCTTTTTCCCAGAGCCGTATCCCCTCCACTACATATAAAACCGTTGCGGCTTGTATTGGCCATTCGCACCCGAAAACCGTAATATATGGTGCGGTGTAAGGAGCGGATGGTATCATAAGTACCGTTACAAAACCGGATGTACAGGCTCGTTATTTGCCCTATCGGGGGGGGGCGTTTGGAAATCGTTTGGAAAGTAAATATTTTGGAGGCTCTTACCGGGGTGGGGAGCGGGGGAGGGGCTGCCCGGGGCAAACCATGGTCCAGTCACCGGTACACGATGCATGTTGGCTTTGAAATACTGCGGTCCCTGCGCAGAAACGCTTGCACAGCAAATCGAGGCAAGCACTATTAAAAATAATGTTCTCATAGCGGAGGCCTTTAGAGTTTTGTGAACTTCAAGGTTTCCGCTTTATTGCTGCCAAGGCTGCGTCGGAGCAGGTACATGCCTGCGGGCAAATCCTTCACATCAATAGTATTGCTTTCCATCGCAGTACCACTTGCTACTGTTCGGCCAGTGAGGTCTGAGATGATAAATGCACTTCCCTTGTCGGCGCTAAAGTGAATTAAAGCTGTTGCGGGATTCGGCCAAATAGATGAAAAGGCATTCACTATGGTTTGTGTGCGCGGCACCTTCCTAAATACTGTCGACGCAAAACTGGATGGGCTGTGTTTATAGGAAATATTGTTGCCGTCCGCCCAGGCGCTTAGCAAGTCCAGGCCGAGGTTCGTTGTGCTGCTGATGGCAAAGTTTCGGGCCACATCCCAGGCAAAATTTACGCCCGGCGGGTTGTCGTCTACCTGGTGGGTGCTGTGAGAGACAACCATGAGCTTAGCCGATTGAATCAGGCGTTTGCGGGGGGGGGGGATACAAATTTTCTCATGACGTTTGGAATTTTGAGGTTCAATAGCAAACTTGAGGATTATTTCCATGAATATTACCCCGTTTTTAAACGGGGTTTTACGTTATCTGACGTAACAATGACAGTGTCGTTTCGCATCTCTTTAAGGGAAAAAATGTTTGAAGACAAAACGAAAGGCAGGGTCTGAAGCTTTGCCGGTAAAGACCTGTAACTGCGAAAAACCGAAGCGCGGAATCACAACATGCGCCTGGCGTCCCTTGGAACGAAATCGGACAATCACCAGCCACAGGTACGCGAATATCAGCGGCGCCACAATCGTCGCGTCGCTCTCCACGATGAATTTGGGCGTGTGGATGTCCAGCT
>JAFDYC010000038.1 GCA_018267625.1 Bacteroidota bacterium | reverse complement strand
TGAACTCGGCAGCGAAATCGCCAGTGGTCCCTACATGCTGCACCTCAGCACCCGCAGCGGGATGAGCGCCCTACTGCCCCTGAGCCTGCAGCGATAAACAATAACAAAACAAACCCACAGAGGCTGCCTTTTGGGGCAGCCTCTGCTTTTTTAAACTAAAAAATCTTGAAAGAGATTTTGAAAGGATTTGGGGACAAATTTTCCTGAGTGAATTTTTTATATTCAGATTCAGCACCCCGGAACAGCTACGGATGCCAGGCGCGGCACGGCTGCCGACTCAAAAAAAGTTCAGATGCTCAAGACTCGTTTCAAAATCACTTGAAAACGGAATCTCTCAAAGGTCTGAATGAGACAGTCGGTACCCCATCAGTGAATCAGCGATTTGAGGCTATCGAAACAGGCTTGATTGCTGTTGGAATAAACTGCCTGGCGTAAATCATCCTTCTCCTGCCGTGTGAGGTGGAAGTTGAGCTTGGCCATTTTATCTTCCTTCTGAGGTGTGTATTCCAGAGTAAGAGCGTGCAGTTTTGGGCCGAAAAATGCGGCTACATAATCACGCAGATAGCTTTGGGAATAGCTCTGGAAAGGCTCCCACTTATGTTGGATGATGAAAAGCGGGTCGCTCAGCATGGCGCCGAGATGATCCTGGGTGGTGGCGGGTAGGACATCATATTCCTTTGTGTCCCGGATTTGAAGCCAGATAATCTCACGGGTATTTTGGTGCAACCAATCCTGAAAAACGTGCATCCAGCGGGAAGCTATTTCCGCACCGAAATTGTCTCTGAGTCCGGCATCCATCACATTCATGGCCGGCACACTGGGGAAGCGAACAACCGGTAGCACATAAGGGAATGTGGCATTGATACGGAGGGCGGTAATGAGCCGTAGGTTATAGGCATTTTGTTTTGCGAACAGCGTACCGAAGTCCACGGCATCTATGGTGGGGTTGGCGGTATCGCCGAGCGTGCTTACTGGTTGTGTGAGGTAGCTGAGGGGCATTGTAGCCATGATGAGCTTACGTCCGTCATTGGCGATGGTGCCGTTGATGATCAGTTGCGGAATACGTCCGGATTTTTCATCGTTTTTAAAATCCGCCAAGCTGCCACCAAGGATACCGTGCGTGTTGTTCAGTAAGTCTTGCTCCATAGCATAGCCGCGGTCTTTGGTGTAGCGGTAGCCAGAAAGTTTAACGCGATTGAATGGTGAAATGATATCTACGGCGACGAACGAGAAGATGATAGCATTAAGGAGGTCTTCGCCGATGGCAGCCTGATATTTGGGTGCGTAAGGGGTTTGTATTTTCCCTTCCAGAGCCTGCTGATGCAGGTTGCGCCAAAAAGCTGCACCGAGCATGCCGCCTGAGGCTCCGCTGATGATTGCTGTTCTTCGGAACAAGTCTCCGCCACAAAGGCTGTCGGCATATTGCAAGGCGCGAAAGGTCCAATAAGCAGAGCGGGAGCCGCCACCGCTTACCGTTATAACAACCAAGGGAGGAAGAGGCTCTGCCTGCCGGGATTTCCATGCATTCAGATGGGCAATACCCAGGTTTTTGTCGGCTTCATAACGCTGCGGCGTGAATTCTTTTTTTAGTTCCGCATAATTGTAGGCAGGTTTTTGAGCGGTTTGATAATTCAGGCCATAAGCCACGGAGCGCAGGTCAAATAAATGGTGACTCACCAGCCAGCTCATGGCAAAGACGAAGAGCAACCAGCCAAAGACTTCCCAACTTCTAAGGAAATATTTCACAGCGCCCACGATGCCCATGAGCACGGCAAACAGCATCAGGAAGCCGGCACCGGCGGGAATCCGCAGCAAGGGTTCATCCATGAAAATGCCGAGCAAGAGCAGCAGCAGCAATGCGAAGATGGTAGCCGCTGTGGCATTCCGGTGGTGACGGCGAAGGATAGCATTGAGCAGGCGGGGATGATACTTTTCTAACTGTTCAATCTGCTCGATGCGGAGCGTTTCCGTCAAAAAGGTATCCGCCTGAATCATATCAAACTCGAAGTCCAGTGCGTCATAAGGCACGATGCCCCGCAGGTGTGACGGGTTGGTGATGGTGGCAAGCACGGTCTTCAGGAGGTCACGGCCCACGCGAAAAAAATAGGCGAAAGAAACCAGCACCATCAGGAGCAGGCCGAGGTAAAAGCCAACCTGAAGCAGGATGGCGCCCCCCCATCCGGCGGCTTCTTCATAGCGTTGGAAGCGCAGGCAAACGATGCTGTAATAAATGAAGAAGCTTAAGGGCAGTAAGGAGTTATTAATACAGTATTTCAAAAACGCCTGACGAGTGGCGCCAATGAAAGGCATCCGTTTGCTGTGGATGATAAATGTGGTGATATGCCAGGACATCACGAAGATGCCCATAGCACTGCCCAGCAACATCATGCTCAGGAAATTGATTTGGCCTAAATATTCCGGAGCCAGAAAGAGCGTATTGGCGCCAAAATGCTCTGCAAAACTTCCTTGTACCGTGAGGAATAATATCGCCCAGAAAATAAGCAGTAACTGATACTTACGGCCATGCAGCAGCAGCAGTTGCACCGGCAAAAAACGATAGGCGGCGCGCAGGAATAATTGTAGGCGTTGCCCGTAGAGCACGCCTCAAGCTACAAAGATTTTTTTCTGAAAAAGATGATAGAAAAATGCATGGTTAGTGGATATGCTAAATCCTTTTCCCAAAAAATAGACGCAGTAAAGCCGCACTTACTTTTGCCGCCCCAAGCCCCAGAAGAGCCTTGCGAAAAGTCCGGAAGTATTTCTACAACACCAGCACGAACAGCTTTGAGAAGTTTGTGCTCCCCCTTCGCACCAAACTGTTGCGGGTGTTGGGCTTTCTCTCTGCTTCTACGGTCACTGCGCTCATCATGCTGGCATTAGCCTATCGCTTTCTTCCTTCGCCGGGAGAAAAACGCTCGGAACAAGACCTGCTGCAGCTACGCGAAGAATATGGTACACTCCGAGGCAACCTGGCTCAGTTGGATGCAGACATGACGGATTTAGAGCAACGAGACAACAAGATTTACCGGAGCATTTTTGAAGCAACGCCTTTGCCCGACAGTGTTCGGAACGGGAAGCTGCGGAGCATCCGGCTAGCCGGCTTTTCTTATCTAAGCAATGAAGAACTGATCGGCTCACTTTTGGCAAATGTGAAGCAGCTTAGACACCGAATTACGATGCAAAGCAAGAGCTATGACACCCTGCAACACCTGGTTGAAACGAAAGAGCAGATGCTGGCTGCTATCCCTGCCATTCAGCCGGTCAACAACAAAGACCTGCGCCATATCGCTTCCGGATTTGGCTACCGGATAGACCCCATTTACAAGACTCCCAAGTTGCATACAGGACTTGACTTTGCCTGCGCCCTGGGCACTCCGATTTATGCCACCGGCAATGGCATCGTCAATTACACCGGCTATGATGAAAAAGGATATGGCAACCATGTCATCATCAACCATGGCTATGGATACGAAACCCTGTATGGCCATATGGTACGCATTAAGGTGCATCGGGGCCAGCGGGTAAAACGTGGTGAAGTAATTGGCTGGGTGGGCAACACTGGAAAAAGTACCGGGCCACATTGCCACTACGAAGTGATTCGTAACGGTGAAAAAATAGACCCGATTCATTATTTCTTCAACGACTTAAACGCGGCAGAATATGAACGATTGGTAAAACTGGCCGCCGTAGGCAATCAGTCGTTCGACTAACGTCACTTCATCGCTTACCACTCTTTACCCTGGCCTAATTTCGCGGCCATTCCAAGCATACCTCCATGCGCATTGCCCGATTCCTTTCCTTTATTTTATTGCTCGCTTCTTGTAGTAAAGACGCTCATATTGTTGAACATCCTGAATGGAAACAAAGTTTTGCCCAGTATGGAATAGACAGTGCCTGTTTCATTTTCAGCGACCATTCCCATGAGCGGGTTCACCTGTACAACCGCACTCGTTGCACCGAACGATTCCTGCCTGCTTCCACCTTCAAGACATTTATTACATTGGCCGCTTTAGAAACCGGAGCAGCACGAGATGAAACCACGGTGATACCCTGGGATGGTGTGCACCGCCGGCCAGAATGGGATAAGGAAATGAATTTGCGCGAAGCGCTGCTTGTGAGCAATGAGCCCTTCTTTCAGGTGCTGGCTCAACGGGTGGGCCGACAAAACATGCAACACTTCCTCGACACCGTGAAGTATGGGAATCAAAAAATGGGCCCTCGTGCGGATTCTTTCTGGCTGGATGGCTCCCTGAAAATCTCCGCTGATGAGCAGGTAGGATTCATCCGTAAGCTCTATTTCGATGAACTACCCTTCTTAGTACGCAGCCAAAGCATGACCCGGGCCATGTTGCTGCGCGAAGACTCCAACAATAACCGCTGGTATTACAAAACGGGCCTCGGCAGGACCAACCGGGGCACAGACATTTACTGGATAGTAGGCTATCTGGAACATGTCCGTAGTGTGAAGGAGCCGGAGAAGAGCATGAATAAAACCGGGGTCCGGAATTATCCCTATTTCTTCGCCATGAATTTTGAACGTCCTGCTTCTGACAGCAGCCAAGATTGGTCTGCCATTCGCCTGAAATTACTTCATGAGCTGATGAATCAATTTGGGGCAACTCATGATGAATAACATATCCGGCAGTTGCTCCGCTGAAGTACTCCAGTTACGAGGTATGTTTTCCTTTCCATAAACCTGATTTTCCTTCCCAAAAGCAGTACCCTAATCCCAAAAAAGCATTGGGGTAGCCACATAAAAAAACCGCTCTAAAAGCGGTTTTTTTATGAAAGGAGGTCGGGATGACTGGATTCGAACCAGCGGCCTCTTCGTCCCGAACGAAGCGCGCTACCGGGCTGCGCTACATCCCGAATTTTGGGGAGCGCAAACTTAAGACACATTGTGTTGCGCACGCTCAGCTTCCCAAATCTTCCTTGCTTCATTGCTGCGTACATGACGCTCACTGTGGTATGAGCTGCGCACTAATGGCCCACTTTCTACGAAGTCAATGCCCATATGGTATCCCGCTTCGCGGTATTCGGCAAATTCATCGGGATGCACAAAGCGGGCGACAGGCAGATGCTTGGCAGAGGGCTGCAGGTATTGGCCAATCGTCACGACATCGCATTGTACATCGGCCAGCATCTGCAGGGTCTCCAACACTTCTTCCCGGGCTTCGCCCAGCCCCAGCATGATGCCACTCTTGGTGCGCATACCACCCGCTTTGAGGCGTCGGAGCACTTCTAAGGATCGCTCAAACTTGGCCTGAATGCGCACCTTACGTGTGAGCCGGGGCACGGTCTCTACATTGTGCGACACTACTTCGGGAGCCACGTCTATCATACGTTGTAAGTTTTCCCACTTACCCTGAAAATCGGGAATCAGGGTTTCCAGCGTTGTGTCAGGGTTCAGAGCCCGGATTGCTTTGACTGTATTTTCCCAGATGATGGAGCCACCGTCTTTGAGGTCGTCGCGGTCCACGGAAGTGATGACGGCATGTTTCACCTTCATCAGATGGATAGCCTCTGCCACCCGTTGCGGTTCATCCCAATCAACAGCATGAGGACGTCCTGTAGCCACAGCACAGAACGCGCAGGAACGGGTGCAGATATTACCCAGAATCATAAACGTGGCAGTGCCTGCCCCCCAACATTCGCCCATATTCGGGCAGTTTCCGCTCTCGCAAATGGTATGCAGCTTATGCTCGTCCACTACCTGCCTTACGTGGCGATAATTTTCACCGGTAGGCAGCTTGACACGAAGCCAGTTGGGCTTTTTAATCTTTGTTTCCGAAGCAACTAATGGAGAAATGACCGGAAGATCTTTCATAAGACCCCAAAAGTACCGGTGCTACCAGCGGCGGCCAAATTGCAAGGCGGCATACAGGTTGACGAAATAGGGCTTCGCTTCCTGATTGGCCATTAGGGCAATATTGCGCGTATAATATTCCGCGGCAATACCCGCTTCGAGCGCCAGCACGTTCTTACGATTTGAGGAAAAGTCGAAATGCAGACCGGCACGTGCATGAACACCCGGTACAAAGCTGATTTCATCCAGCCCTTTGCCAAAGCCTGCCCGCCCCCGGATGTATTGAGGATTGAGAAAAAAAGCTTTGGTAGCCTCCGAATATTTAAATGTGGCCGGCACTAAGGCTCCCGGGTTGTCCTGCATGATATAGCCATCGAGGTAATAAGGCTTTTCCATTCCTAAGGCAAAGCCTCCTGTTGCCACCCAATGAATGGAAACGGTACCGGGTTCTGGCTTCCCGGCAATCATCCGGCGGACTCCGTAGCCCAACTTGAGCGTGTAGAAATTGTTGATTTTTCCATAGATAAAGGGACGGGTGCTTTCGCTGCCGGGCTGTGAATCGCTAAGCTTACTCTTCACCTCTTTGGGATGCTTATGCTCATCCAGTTCCAATTGAAAAAGACGCAGATTGTAAAACTGGTCGCTCTCTCGTCCTTCATCGCTGCGCACATAGCCTTTTTCTGCAAATACACCCCAGCCATCTGTATTAAACCGGTAGCCTAAGCTCAACTCTTTCTGAATCGGAGGAATCCTCTTTTTGGGAGTCATCGGATGCGTCACAATGCTCCCTGTCTGGGCGCAAACCATGCCTGCGGGCAAAGCCAGCGACAAGGTTATTAGAAGTAAGAAACGCAGCAAATTCATGAGGCTCAGTATGAAAGGGCAAGGTAAGCAGCCGCTCCGTGCAGGGGGTCATTTGCGAGGCATAAGGTAGTAACTAATCGGAGAATATGTCCGTTAATAACCTTCGTTTAGCGCTCAGGGGTTCGAAAAAACTTCCTTGAATCGGGGGCTAAGAAACATTCATTATTTAAGACATCGTTTTTTTCAATTTAGTTGAAACAAATACCTAGGAAGCGCTGAATTATCAACCGCATACCGCTGCCCGTAAGTTTGCGCCCGTAAAAAAATCCTGCCAGAGCCTTTGTCCTCGTTCATCCGCTTTTTGGTCAAAAACCGTGTCCTGAATTTTCCTCTGTTCCGGCGCTACCTGACCATGCGTTTCTTCCTGATCATGGCGCTGAACATGCAGACTACCATCATCGTGTACTGGGTCTATGTGCTCACGCATGATGTGGCTACTGTAGGGTTGCTTGGCTTGTTTGAAGCCGTTCCGGCCATTGGCTTTTCCCTGTTTTCGGGCTACTTCGTGGACCGGCATGAAAAGCGCAGCATCATTCTGTTTTGTGTGTTTGCCTACCTCTTGCTGAGTGCGGGCTACCTCAGCCTCTCCGCCACAAGCATGGCCAGCCTTCCCTTCGAAACCGTTCATTTGATTTATGCAGGAATCTTTCTTGGTGGCAGTTTGCGGGCCTTCTTTTCCCCCTCAGCCTTTTCGCTGGTGGGCCTGCTCGTGCCCCGGAAACACTACGCCAATGCCGGCACCTGGAACTCTACTTCCTGGCAGATGGGCGCCATTGCCGGGCCTTTACTGGCGGGTTTTCTCATTGCCGCCATCGGCATCAGCGCCAGCCTGGGCGTGGCTTTATGCTTCATTTTGGTGGCACTAGTGCTCATCTGGCGCATACCCAAACAAGTCATTTTATCTAAAGAAAAAGAACCAATCCTCGAAAGCCTGCGGGAAGGTTTGCGCTTCGTGTTTCGCACCCAAATTATCCTGGCGGCATTGGCTCTGGACATGTTTGCCGTCCTCTTCGGAGGGGCCACCGCCTTGCTGCCCGCCTTTGTGCATACTGTGCTGAAGTTGCCCCCTGGCACCGAAGAGATTGCTTTCGGCTGGCTGCGGGCCGCCCCAGGCATCGGCGCAGTGATTACCTTTTTCGTGATTGCCAACAAGCCCCTGAAGACACGCCCCGGCCCGAAGCTCCTGTTTTGTGTTGCCGGCTTTGGCGCCTCCATTATCGTGTTCGGTCTTTCCAAAAGTTTTATACTCTCCATGGCCATGCTCATCCTCAGTGGTGCTTTCGATGCGGTGAGTGTGGTCATCAGGGGCACCATCCTACAGGTCTATACGCCAGATGCCGTGCGGGGACGAGTTTCTGCCGTCAACACCATGTTTGTCTCCTCTTCCAATGAGTTGGGCGAGGTGGAAAGCGGCTTCACCGCGAAGTGGATGGGCACTGTGCCTGCTGTTATTTTCGGGGGCTGCATGACGATTATTGTGGCCGGTATCACTTGGTTTTCGACCCCCAAAATGCGCAGCCTGAAACTCGAACCACCCGAAGAAACCTAAGCTCAGGCCGGTTTAGCAGACTTTTTTGTTTACCTGCTGTTGCAGCCCAATTCAGCATCCGTTGCGTCGCACTCTTCAGCGATATTTCGCTGCTCGGCTTCGCCCGGA